>JAITWN010000012.1 GCA_031285245.1 Chromatiales bacterium
ACAGTGGACGATCTTCATTCCGTCCGAGCTCGCTTACGGCCCGCGTGGCGCCGGTGACGCTATCCCGCCGAACTCCGTATTGGTCTTCGATATCGAGCTGCTCTCGATCGAGAAGCCGCAAGCTGGTAACGCTGCCCCTGCCTCACCGCATTAAGACCTTGCCATCGGCGGGCAGCGCTCGAATAGCGCTGCCCGCCAATCGGTCCGCAGTTCTACAGAGCCATCAGAATAAGCTGATAAGTGTTGAGCGCGAGGTAACCTGCTGCCGCGCCATAAAGGGCATGGCGGGCGCGCATCACGTTCAACAGCTGGAAATGGGCATGGCTCGCGAGGATCAGCACGGCGAACGCCGTGATCGCGAATTTAACCCCTATAAATAGCCCGGTGTGGATTTCGAGCAGTTCGCGCATCAGCGGATTGACCTCGGTCGCGCCGTGTTTGAGCAGCCACAGCGTGAATATCACATCCATGCAACAGCACACTGCTATGATCGCGGCTGCGGTTCGTATGGAGGGCGATAGGGTATCGAGGTAGTAACCGGGCGTCCCGGTGTCCTCAGGGCGTCTCAGCCCGCGCCGACGGCGACGATACAGACTGTTCCATAGCGCCGGCCAACCCCCGCGCCGGCGGTCAGCGCCGCTGCGCCGGTCTGACGCGTTCGCCGCATTCGGCGGCTGCGATAGTTTGGAGATGACGTCCGTCATTGATCCGGGGTCTCGCTTTTGGAGTCGGGCTATTATATCGGCCGGTCTGATCCGGCGCACCCGCTAGGCCAGCTAGCCGGTTTGTGGTTGACCCGGGAAGCGGGTAATATCCGCCTTTTCCCGAACCTCCCGCCTCATGTCGCACGATTCCGAAACCGCCCGTCGTCGCAGCTTTGCGATCATTTCGCATCCCGACGCTGGTAAAACCACCCTCACTGAAAAGCTGCTGCTGTTCGGCGGTGCGATCCAGCTTGCCGGCGCGGTCAAAGGTCGCAAAGCCGCGCGCCATGCGACCTCCGACTGGATGGCGCTCGAGCAGCAGCGCGGTATCTCGGTGACGACCTCGGTATTGCAGTTTCCTTATCGCGAGAAGGTGATCAACCTGCTCGACACTCCAGGTCACCAAGATTTCTCGGAAGATACCTATCGCACGCTGACGGCGGTTGACTCTGCGCTGATGGTGATCGACAGCGGTAAAGGCGTTGAAGAGCGCACCATCAAGCTGATGGAAGTGTGCCGACTGCGCGATACTCCGATCATCACTTTCATCAACAAGCTCGACCGCGAAGGTCGCTCGCCGATCGAACTCATCGATGAGATCGAATCGGTGTTGAAGATCCAGTGTGCGCCGGTGAGCTGGCCGATCGGCATGGGCAAGGCATTCAAAGGTGTGTTTGATCTGCTGACGAACAGCGTGCATCTTTATAGCCCGACGCACGGCGGACGCATCCAGAGCGGTGAAGTGATTGAAGGTCTCGATAATCCGCGTCTCGATGAATTACTCGGCAGCCAGGCCGCAGAAATGCGCGAAGAAATCGAGCTCGCCGGTGCGTACCCGACATTCGATATCGAAGCGTACCGGCGTGGCGAGCAGACGCCAGTCTTCTTCGGTTCGGCGATCAACAATTTTGGCGTGCGTGAACTGCTCGATGCGTTCGTTGAATGGGCGCCATCGCCGCTCCCGCGTGCAACGCTCACGCGTACTGTCGATCCATCCGAAGAAAAATTCTCCGGCTTCGTGTTCAAGATCCAGGCGAACATGGATCCGGCGCATCACGACCGCATCGCTTTTCTGCGCGTATGTTCCGGGCGCTATGAGAAAGGCATGAAGCTTTTCAATGTACGTCTCAAGCGTCAGGTGCAGATTTCAAACGCCATCACCTTCATGGCCGCTGAACGTGAGCATACCGATGAAGCCTGGCCTGGTGACATTCTGGGCTTGCACAATCACGGCACGATTCAGATCGGCGATGCGTTCACGCAGGGCGAAGAGCTGAAATTCACCGGTATTCCTGATTTCGCGCCTGAGCTTTTCCGCCGCATCGTGCTGCGTGATCCGATGAAAATGAAGGCGCTGCAAAAAGGCGTCGATCAGTTATCGGAGGAGGGCGCTATCCGCGTTTTCCGTCCGCTGCGCGGCAATGACATCGTCATCGGCGCGGTCGGCATTCTGCAGTTCGATGTGGTCGCCCACCGCCTCCAGCATGAATACGGCGTGGAGTGCAGCTATGAAAGTGTGCAGGTCGCGACCGCGCGCTGGATTCGCTGCGCCGATGACAAGAAGCTTGCCGAGCTGCGCAACAAGCTATTCGACAATCTCGCGCTCGATAGCGGTGGTGCGCTGGTTTACATCGCACCGACTCGCGTCAATCTCGATCTCACCAGAGAGCGCTGGCCCGGCGTTGAATTCCTCGCCACGCGCGAGCACTGAGTTTGGAGCAGCAGCCTCAGTGCCCGCGCGGCTCGCAACGCTTCTGTGCTAGCCCCGCATTAGGGGCAGTCTGAAAAAAACGCATCGTCATTGCGAGGGGCGGCAATTCACAGCGGCTATGTGGATTGCTTTGGCTTCGCCTCGCAATGACGGAGGTTTTACAGAGCAGGCTCGAACTTCAATTCTAGAGCGGGCTGCGTGGTTCGGCGCGCTGGCTCTGGTGCTCGCTCCGTAGTGCCGCGGTCACGCATGGCGGCGAGCGGCAGATAAACGCTAAAAGCATCAAGCGCAATCCAGATCACGACCATCGCAATCAGCCAATACATATTGCTGGTGAGATAGGCGAGAAAGCTGAGATCGATGACGTTCGCGAGATACAGCAGGTAATAGCCAGCAAGGAGCAAGGGTTGCGAAGTTGCGCGACGCTCGCAGCGTGGGCAAATCAGAATCTTCCACTTGGCGGCGAGATATTTATCCCACTTGCTGAAAGCAGGCTGTTTGCAGTGCGGACAGTTGAACTGACTCATGACATTCCTCGTGATATTGCAGAAAACCATACCTGATACTGCACACATTTCACTCTGATCGGCGCTCCGACAGTTTGACGAGATACGCCGTCCAGCGATCAATGTAGCCGGTGAAAGCGAGGACAAAAAACAGCACGATGCCGATGAGCCCGCCCGCGGCGCAGGCCATTACTATTTCGTTCATGGGTTTTCTCCTTCGAGCTGACGATTGGAATCGGATTTTTTGCCGCGCAGTTCGTCATTGCGCAGATACGCGTTCAAGTTGAATTCACCGAGGACGCCGCCGAGATTGGCCGCCTCGACTACCAGGATGACGCACAGACCCCAGTAGTGCAGGTGCAGGTGGTAGAAGAAATCCTCATTCCAGAGCGGATCAGTGAAGTAGAGGTAGAGCACAGCGCCAGTGCGGACAATGAGCGGTGGCAGACAGGCGAACCACTTGCCGCCCTTTTCAGCGTAGATCTTCGCGACGACATAACCGGAGATGAATGGCACCAGGAAGACAGCGATGATCCACGGCAGAGTGAAGGTTGCGATGCCCTCGAAGATCTCGATCCGTA
>JAITWN010000043.1 GCA_031285245.1 Chromatiales bacterium
GTCGACGACAACGCAGGAAGCGCCACAGCAGCAGGTCATGCCGTTTGCCCTGGTTCAGGGTCGGCAGATGATGCCGCCGCAGGATCTCTACATCCCGCCCGATGCGCTCGAAGTTTTCCTTGAAGCCTTCGAAGGGCCGCTCGATTTGCTGCTCTATCTGATCAAGCGCAACAATCTCGACATCCTCGATGTTCCGCTTGCTGAGATCACCCGGCAGTACATGCAGTACATCGAGTTGATGGCTGATATGCGCCTTGAGCTCGCGGCTGAATACTTGGTGATGGCGGCGATGCTGGCTGAGATCAAATCGCGCATGCTGCTGCCGCGTCCGGCTGAGCTCGAAGATGAAGGCGATCCACGCGCTGAGCTGGTGCGTCGCTTGCAGGAATATGAGCGCTTCAAACAAGCCGCTGAAGATATCGACCGCCTCCCGCGCATGGAGCGTGACATTTTCCCGGTAGAAGTCGCAGGGCCCGAGACCAAAGTGGTGAAGCTGCCGCCTGCGGTTGATCTGCGTGAGATTCTGCTCGCTTTCCAGGAAGTGATGACGCGCATTGATCTGTACAGTCACCACCACGTGCTCCTCGAACCACTGTCGGTGCGCGAGCGCATGACCAATATTCTGCAAGCACTCGACAGTGAGCAGTTCACTGCGTTCAGCTCACTCTTCACCGCCGAAGAAGGGCGGCGCGGCGTTGTGGTCACGCTGCTTGCGCTGCTCGAACTGGTGAAAGAATCACTGATCGAGATGGTACAGACCGAAGCTTTTGGAGCGATTTACATCAAGGCCCCACATCATGTCCATGAATCCGCCGCTACTTAAGAGCATCATCGAAGCCGCTTTGCTGAGCGCGGGGCAGCCACTCAATATCGAACGCTTGCAAGCGCTGTTTCCCGAAGATGAACAGCCCGCGACGGAAGATGTGCAGGCTGCGCTCGATGAACTTGCGACGGATTGGGAAGGTCGCTCGCTTGAACTCAAACACGTCAGCAGTGGTTACCGTTTTCAGGTGCGCACGGAATTCGCGCCCTGGCTTGGACGTTTGTCGGAAGAACGCCAGCCGCGTTATTCGCGCGCGCTGCTCGAAACGCTGGCGCTGATCGTCTATCGCCAGCCGATCACGCGCGCCGGCATTGAAGAGATTCGTGGCGTTACCGTCAGTTCGCATATCATCCGCACGCTGCTCGAACGCGAGTGGGTTCGCGTCGTTGGTCACCGCGATGTGCCGGGTAAGCCGGCGCTCTATGGCACGACCAGAAAATTTCTCGATTATTTCAATCTGCGTAGCCTGAGCGAACTGCCGACGCTTGCCGACATCAAGCCCATCGATCTGCCGCAGGAAAGTTTCGAATTTTCTGCGCTACCAGCGAACGAGGACGTTGCGGGTGAAGAGGGCGAGCCTTCTTCTGTGCAGGAGATTGCTGATGCGGCCGTAGCTGTGCTCGCAGAGGGAGATGATGTGTCGCCCGCCGCTCAAAGCTCGGATGATGACGCAGCTTATGACGCTGAAGTAGTCGGCGAAGAAGGTGACGCTGCAAGCGTCGAAGAAGACCATGAGGACGATCGTCGCGCCGCGGGCGAAACTGCCTGATCAAGCACGCCTGATTCATTGCTGGCTCCCTCGACTGACTTGATCTGTATTCAATAACTACTTTATGTCCGAACGCATCCAGAAATTGCTTGCCCGACTCGGTTACGGTTCGCGTCGTCAGCTCGAAGAGTGGATACGGGCTGGCCGCATCACCATTGATGGTCGCCCTGCGCAGATTGGCGATAGCGTCAGCGGTGAGGAGACCATCACCGTCGACGGCCGGCGCGTTGCGATGTCCGCACTGACCGCCGTGCCGACTTGTCGTGTGCTCATGTACAACAAGCCCGAAGGTGAGATCTGCACGCACTCTGACCCAGAAGGTCGGCCGAGTATTTTCGCGCGCCTGCCGTCGGTTGCCGGTTTGCGTTGGGTGGCGGTTGGTCGTCTCGACATCAACACCAGCGGCCTCATTCTGCTCACCACCAATGGCGAGCTCGCCAATCAGCTCATGCATCCATCGAGCGAAATCGAGCGCGAATATCTGGTGCGCGTGATGGGCGAGGTGACGCCGGAGATTCTCGACAGTCTGCGTAATGGTATCGAGCTCGAAGATGGTCCGGCGTCTTTCGCCCGCGTTTACGAAGTCGGCGGGAGCGGCGTTAATCACTGGTATGGCGTCGTGCTGCGTGAAGGGCGCAAGCGCGAAGTGCGCCGGCTGTGGGAAGCGGTAGGCTTGAAAGTGAGCCGCCTGAAACGTATTCGCTTCGGAGCCATCAGTCTGCCTGCGCATTTACGTCGTGGCGAGTTCATGGAACTTGATGCGGCCAGCATCGCCGCGCTGCGCGGTCAGCCCGCTCAGCCTGCAGCGCTGGTTGCTGCCAATGCTGAGACGCCTGGGCGCAGCTTCAGACGAGTGCTTGGACTCAGGCCCAAATCAGCTTCATCATCGCCGCGCCAGCGCACTTTCGGGACGAGAGCGGGAGCAAAACCCGATGCGAAATTGGGCGCAAGGTCTGATGCGAGAGCGGGGGCGAGACCGGGCGCGAAACCACAGATGAAATTGCGGGCGAAACCTCGGACGAAATCTTAGTACAGGCAGCGCTGCGCACGAGGCTCACAGCGAGCGCGTGTGTGGATGAAGATGGTCCCTCTTGTGTGGTTTAATGCCGAGCATGTTCAGACCCCTGCCAGTCTATATCGGTTTACGCTACACGCGCGCGCGTCGTCGCAATCATTTCATCTCGTTCATCTCGACGATCTCGATGCTCGGTATCGCGCTCGGTGTCACCGCGCTCATCACCGTGCTGTCGGTGATGAATGGCTTCGAGAAGGAGCTGCGCGAACGCATCCTCGGTGTGGTATCGCACCTCACCATACGCAGCGTCGATGGTCCTTTGCACGATTGGGAAGGGCTTGCGGCTGAAGTGCGCGAACGCTCCGGTGTCGTCGGTGCGGCCCCTTTCATCAGCGCCGAGGGCATGATCAGCAATGGCCCGCGTGTTTCGGGTGCCATGCTGCGTGGCGTGTTGCCAAGCGTTGAGGGGGAAGTCTCGGATTTGCCGCGCAAGATGCGTGTTGCCAGTCTCGATGAACTCGTGCCTGGTGAATTCAACATCGTCCTTGGGCGAGAGCTCGCGCGCGCGCTCAGCGTTTCCATCGGTGATGGTGTGGTCGTGATCACACCACAAGCGAGCGTGACACCGGCTGGTTTTCTGCCGCGGCTGAAGCGCTTCACCGTCGTTGGTATCTTCGAAGTCGGCATGTTCGAGTACGACAGCGCGCTTGCGCTGGTGCATATCAACGATGCTTCCACGCTGTTTCGCATGGATGGTGGCGTGAGCGGCGTGCAGCTCAAGCTGGATGATATGTTCCAGGCGCCGCGCTTCGGTGCCGAGCTCGCTGAAGCCATGCCCTTTGATTATCGCGTCACCGACTGGACGCGGCAGCACGCCAATTTCTTCCGCGCGGTGCAGATGGAAAAGACGGTGATGTTCGTCATCCTGACGCTGATCGTGGCCGTGGCGGCATTCAATCTGGTGTCTACGCTGGTGATGCTGGTGACGGACAAACAGGCTGACATCGCCATCCTGCGCACGCTGGGCTTAAGCCCTTCGGCGGTGATGGGTGTATTCATGGTGCAAGGTGGCATCGTTGGGCTGGTTGGCACGCTGATCGGTCTCATCGGAGGCGTTGCGCTGGCGATGAACATTGAAACTGTGGTGCCTGCCATTGAACATTTATTCGGCGTGCGTTTCCTCGCGCCCGATGTTTATTACATCAGCGATCTGCCTTCCGATATGCGCTGGGGAGATGTGGGCATGGTGAGCGTCATCGCTTTTGCTTTGTGCCTGTTCGCGACGCTCTATCCAGCTTGGAATGCTTCGCGCGTGCAACCTGCTGAAGCGCTGCGCTATGAGTGAAGTCATCATGGGATCAAATGCTGAACGCACGATCCTGCGCTGCGCGGATCTCACGAAAACTTTTTTCGAGGGACCGAGCGCAGTCGAAGTGCTGCGCGGTATCGATCTGCATGTGCGCGCGGGCGAGCGTGTCGCGATCATGGGTAGCTCCGGTGCTGGCAAAAGCACTTTGCTGCATTTGCTCGCCGGGCTCGATGATCCTGATGGTGGTGAAGTCTGGCTCGAAGATCGCAACATGACGCAGCTCACGGCTGCTGCGCGCGGACGGTTGCGCAATGAGATGCTCGGTTTCATCTATCAGTTTCATCATCTGCTGCCCGAATTCACCGCACTCGAAAACGTCTGCATGCCGCTACTGATCGGGAGTACCACGCTGGAGGATGCGCGCCAGCGTGCTGCTGATATGCTCGATCGCGTTGGCTTAAGCGCGCGTCTGCGTCACAAGCCAGGAGAATTGTCAGGAGGAGAGCGCCAGCGCGTTGCGGTTGCGCGCGCCTTGGTAACCCGTCCGCGCTGCGTGCTCGCCGATGAGCCGACCGGCAATCTTGATACCCGCAATGCCGCTGAAGTATTCAAGCTGATGATCGAGCTCAATCGTGAGCTTGGCACCAGCTTCCTGGTGGTGACTCACGAGCCTTTGCTCGCGCGCCAGATGGATCGTGTGCTGATGCTCGAAGGTGGAGATTTAGTCGAGCGCGATATGAGCAGCGCCGACTGATTCAGCACTGATTGTCATTGCGTCGTCTCAAACGATTGCGCTTGCGCCAGCTGCTGATGACGTGAAAGCGCCAGAAGCTGCGCACGAAGAGATTGCCTAGTATGGCGGCTACGACGCCGCAGACCACCGAGCCAAGCACCAGCGGCGCGCCGATCGCTTCGAGTTGGTTCCATAGCCAGTCGAAGGAAATTTCACTGAACGATATGTGATATACAGGCTGGCCAAGCAGCCACGCACCCAGGCGATAACAGAAATACAGCACTGCTGGAGTGGTGAAGGGATTGGTCACCCAGGTTAGTGCCACAGAGATCGGCAGGTTGACGCGCAGATAAATCGCCAGCGCCGCTGCACTCGCCATCTGGAAGAGCGGAAAAGTGATAGCGACGAGCAGGCCGATGGAAACTGCGCCCGGCACGGTGTGCCGGTTGATATGCCAGAGATTCGGGTCGTGCAGCCGCGTACCGAAACGCTTCAGATGGGGATGCGTTTTGATCGTGTTGTGGTCAGGCAGCCAGCGCTTGAAAAGTTTCTTAGCCATGTAGCCGGCGATTATATCTTCATCTCTGCGGCTGCTTGTTGATCGATTTTGCTCATCTTTATTTTTCGCCTCATGGACGAGGGAAGACATGGTGCTTCGATTCTGCCAAGGACTCGGCGGGGGCGTGGCGGCTGCGCTCGGCGGTATTCTCACTTTTCAGCAGTTATCATTTTTGCCCGCAGTAGAATGGGCGGTGCTTATCCCTGTGCTGCTTGTGCTCGGATGGCGCTGGCCGCTGCTGCGCCTGTCGGCCTGGTTCGCCGGCGGGATGTGCTGGACGCTCTTACACGCGCATTTCCTCCTCTCATCCGCGCTCAGCCCTGAACTTGAAGGGCTCGATCTGCGCGCCGAAGGTGTGATCATTTCAGTGCCCGAGCGCAGCGACCGAGCTGTGCATTTCGAATTCGAAATCGAACGCTTGTGGCGGGGGGATGAACTGCTGCAAGCGCCGCAGCGCGTGCGACTGAGCTGGTACGAGGGCGCTCCAGCGCTGGCGGTTGGCGAGCGCTGGGAATTGTTGCTACGGCTCAAACGTCCACATGGCTTCGCTAATCCTGGCAGCTTCGATTATGAAGCCTGGCTTTATCGCAAGGGCGTTAGAGCAACCGGTTACGTCAGGGAGAATACGCATAATCGCCGTCTCGATGCGGATACGCGCGCCTATCCACTGCAACGATTACGACAGCGTCTCGGCGAAGCCATGATCTCGGCGTTGCCTGAGCGCGAGCTGCGCGGCGTGGTGGTGGCGCTAGCCATCGGAGACTACCAGTACATTGCGCGCGAGCAGTGGGGCGTGTTCCGAAATACTGGCACCACGCACCTGGTGGCGATTTCCGGCATGCATGTGGCGATGATCGCGGCGTTGTGCTTTGTTGCTGTGCGCTGGTCATGGGCGCATCTGGGATCGTATTGGGGCTTGCCGCTGCGATGGCCGGCGCCGCATGTCGGTGCAATCGCAGCGATAGTCGGCGCAGCCGCTTACACCGCACTCGCAGGATTTTCCGTGCCTACGCAGCGCGCGCTGGTGATGGTGATCGCGGCCATGCTTGCGCTGCTCTGCGGACGTGGGCGCGCGCTTGCCCGCACCTTCGGTATCGCGCTGCTGTGCGTTTTGCTCTACGACCCGCTCGCGGTGATGGATGCGGGCTTCTGGCTATCCTTCGGTGCGGTAGCGATTATTTTATTGGGCATGGGGGGACGCGTGGGCGTGCCGCAAGGCTGGCGTGGATGGTGGTGGCGCCTTGGTCGTCTACACATCTTGATCACCATCGGTTTGGCTCCCGGCTTGTTGCTGCTGTTTCAGCAATTTTCTCTGGCATCACCATTTGCTAATTTCGTTGCGGTGCCGTGGATCAGCCTGGCGGTTCCAGTCGTGCTCTTGGGAGCAGCCTTCGTCCTGCTTTTTCCGATGCTGGCGGAGCCTTTGCTCAGTGTGTCTGAGTGGTGGCTTGCGCTCTTATGGCCGTGGTTGCAATGGCTTGCCGGCATCGACGGCCTGCAATGGATACAGCACGCTCCTTCAGGTTGGATGCTCATCGCTGCGCTATTTGGTGCTCTGCTCACTCTGGTGCCCGAGGGCTTTCCTGGGCGCTGGTTGGGTTGTGTCTTTCTGTTGCCCGCGCTGCTTGCAGTGCCGCCGCGTCCAGCTGCGGGAGCGCTGTGGTTTACCTTGCTTGATGTCGGTCAGGGCTTGTCGGTTGTGCTGCGCACGCAGAAGCATACGCTGGTCTACGATACCGGCCCGAGCTATGCCGGGCTCGATGCGGGTAGCGCAGTCGTACTGCCATACTTGCGCGAACAAGGGGTGCGCTCGATCGACATGCTTCTAGTCAGCCATGGCGATAATGATCATGCCGGCGGCGCACCGGCGGTGCTTGGCGGGATGCGCGTCGATCGTATTCTTACCAGTGAATTGGTATTGCGTGATCAGGCATTGTTTGACCAGGAATCAATGAACGAAGCATCAATTAATCATGCATCAATAGTGGACGCTGAGGCTTGCCGCGAGGGAATGTCGTGGCAGTGGGACGATGTGCATTTCGAAATCCTGCATCCACTTTCCACCATGACATTCGCGAAACGCAACGAAGCTGCGTGCGTCTTGCGGGTGGAGGTGGGCGGTGTGGGAGTGTTGCTGCCAGCGGATATTGAAGCGCGCGCGGAAGCGCGGTTGCTGCGCAGTGGGCACGATGTATCCGCCAAGATACTGGTGGCGCCGCATCACGGCAGCCGCACTTCATCGACGGCAGCATTCGTGCGCGCGGTTGCGCCGAGCTATGTGCTTTACGCGGTGGGTTATCGCAACCGCTGGGGATTTCCGCGCCCTGACGTCGTGGCGCGCTATGATCAACTTGGCGCGCAGGCCTATGATTCCAGCACCGGCGGTGCGGTCGATTTCCAAATTTCTGCCACGGGTGAGATCGCGCCCCCGCAGACTTGGCGCCGTTTGCATCGACGTTATTGGTATGAGGGTTAGCTTGCCGGGCCGCCGTTTCCGGTGGCAGGCGAATCAAGTATCATAGCCGCTAGCACTGCTTCATCTGAGGAATCTGTTACTGTGTTCGAACTGATCAAGGCGGGCGGCTGGTTGATGCTGCCCCTCATCGTGTGTTCCATTCTTGCCTTTGCCATCATCGTCGAGCGTTTCTGGTCTCTGCAGCGAAGCCGCATTAGTCCGCCCAATCTGGTGGGCGATATCTGGCAGCATGCCAAGCGCGGTGAGCTTGATATTCGGCGTATCTCTGATCTGCGCGCGGGCTCCCCTCTCGGACGCGTGCTTGCCGCCGGCTTGGTGAGCATCAATCACGGACGTCAGAGCATGAAGGAGAGTATCGAGGAAACTGGCCGGCACGTGGCGAGCGAACTCGAACGACATCTCAATATGCTCGGGACCATCGCCTCCATTTCACCTTTGCTCGGCCTGCTCGGCACCGTGACCGGTATGGTCAAAGTGTTCACCGCAATCAGCGTGACCGGCGGAGGTAACACGGCGGCGCTTGCTGGCGGTATCTCTGAAGCCTTGATCACGACGGTTGCCGGGATGTCGATCGCCATCCCTGCGCTCATGTTCTATC
>JAITWN010000056.1 GCA_031285245.1 Chromatiales bacterium
GCCTGGGGCGAGGGCACGGTGACGCGCGGCAATCTCAATAATGAGATCGGCGTTCCGCTCACGCTGCTCGGGCTGCGCGCTGCGCATCGCTATGCGGTGATCGAAATGGGTGCAAGCGCGGCCGGAGATATCGCTTATCTGTGTGCGCTGGCGCGCCCTGATGTGGCGCTGGTGACACATGCTGCATCGGCGCATCTTGCTGGCTTTGGCGATATCGCGGGTGTTGCACGCGCCAAAGGTGAAATTTTTGCCGGCCTTTCTCCTGATGGCGTTGCGCTGATCAATCAGGATGATGACTATGCCGTGCTGTGGCGCGACATGGCGGGCAGACGGCGCGTGATCAGTTTCGGTATCACGCGCCAAGCGGATGTGACGGCGAAGAATCTGGTTCAGGGCACGTCCGAAGATACTAGCTTCGGCAACTCGTTCGAGCTCTGCACGCCTGTGGGCAATGCGCGCGTTGAATTGCACATGCCGGGTCGACACAACGTAATGAATGCGCTTGCCGCAGCTGCCGTCGCGCATGCGATGGGGGCAACGCTCGAGCAGATCGTGTGGGGCCTGCGCCTGGCTGCCGGTGCACCGCATCGCTTGCAACTGCGTCGCGGTATTCATGGCGTGTGCCTCATCGATGACACCTACAACGCCAATCCCGCTTCGGTAACGGCAGCGCTTGCCGTGTTGGCAGGTGATGGCGCGCAAGGTCGGAAAATCCTGGTGCTTGGTGACATGGCTGAGCTTGGCGCTAGCGCGCGTGAGCTGCATGAAGGCATCGGTCGACGTGCGTTCGCAGCAGGCATCGATAGTTTGCACGCGGTGGGCGAGCTTGCCGGCGCTGCGGCCTCAGCGTTTGGCAAAGGCGGTCATCATTACGCTGATCATCAGGCATTGATTGATGCGCTGCGCAAAGTGCTGAGCGCGCGTGATGGCGGTGATGTCACCGTGCTGGTGAAAGGTTCGCGCAGCATGCGTATGGAACGTGTGGTCGAAGGCTTGCTCACTGAAGCGAGCACCATCAACAGTGATAATGCCGACGCTGGTGCGACAGGCGCGGCGGGTCCGCTTGCCTCGGGCTGGTTGCGCGGTCGGGAGGATTAAGACTTGCTGCTCTATCTGACCGAATATCTGGCGCAGTTCCATAGCGGTTTTCGCGTCTTCAATTACCTGACGTTGCGCGCCATTCTCGGTATTTTGACTGCGCTCATCATTTCGTTCGTGGTGGGACCGGCGTTGATCCGCAAATTGAGCATGAAGCAGCTCGGTCAGGTGGTGCGCAGTGACGGTCCAGCAACGCATCTCAGCAAGGCTGGTACGCCGACCATGGGCGGCGCGTTGATTCTGATCGGCATCGCCATTGGGACGCTGCTGTGGGCGGATCTCTCCAATGCGCATGTCTGGTTGGTGCTCTTGGTGACCATGCTCTTCGGCGCCATCGGCTGGGTGGATGACTGGCGTAAAATCAGTCGGCGCAATCCCAAGGGTTTGTCCGCACGCGCGAAGCTCTTCTGGCAGATGCTGATCGCGCTTGCCGCATCGATCTCACTGTATGCCACCGCTGATCTGCCGATCGAAACGCAGTTCATCGTGCCGTTTTTCAAAGACGTCGTCATAGATCTCGGCTGGTGGTTCGTGCCGCTCAGCTGTCTTTTCATCGTTGGTATCAGTAACGCCGTCAATCTCACCGATGGTCTCGATGGTCTCGCCATTCTGCCTGCGGTCATGGTGGCGGGCGCGCTCGGGATCATCGCTTATGCCACTGGCCACGCGGGTTTCTCCACGTATCTCGGCATTCCCTATGTGCCTGGCAGCGGCGAGATGGTGGTGTTCTGCGGCGCTATCGTCGGTGCGGGTCTTGGCTTTCTGTGGTTCAACACGCATCCGGCGCAGGTATTCATGGGCGATATCGGCGCGCTCGCGCTTGGCGCAGCGCTTGGCGTGCTCGCGGTGGTGGTGCGTCAGGAAATCGTGCTCATCATCATGGGCGGCGTATTTATCGTGGAAATGCTTTCCGTGGTGATCCAGGTTGCGTCCTACAAGCTGACCGGCAAGCGCGTTTTTCGCATGGCGCCGCTGCATCACCATTTCGAACTCAAGGGTTGGCCTGAGCCGCGCGTAATCGTGCGCTTCTGGATCATCACGGTGATCCTGGTGCTGATTGGTCTTGCGAGCTTGAAGATACGCTGAAGGGAGTAGCACTGAAGCCATGCTACAGATTGCGGACGTGAATGCAGACAGGCGGCGACGACTCGGTTTCAAGGGTCGCACGCTGGTCGTTGGCCTCGGCGCCACCGGCCTATCCTGCGCGCGCTTTCTGCATGGGCTCGGTATTGAAGTTGCGGCCACCGATGATCGCGATGCGCCGCCTGCGCTTGCCGCTGCGCGTGAACAACTGCCAGATGTCGCGCTTTATACCGGAGGCTTTTCTACCGCAGCACTTGAGCGCTGCGAGCAAGTGGTGGTGAGCCCTGGTCTTTCGCTGCACAGCGAATACATTGCGGGCGCTGGCGCGCGTGGTCTTGAGATCGTCGGCGATATCGAGCTCTTCGCGCGCTGCGCTGATGCGCCGGTGCTGGCGGTGACGGGATCAAACGGCAAGAGCACGGTGACAGCGCTCCTTGGCGAGATGGCGCGCACCTGTGGTTTGAATGTGCGGGTGGGCGGAAATATCGGTGTTCCCGCGCTGGATCTGCTTGCTGCCACGTCGCCTGATCTCTACGTGCTGGAGCTGTCGAGTTTTCAGCTTGAAACTACGCATAGTCTCGATGCGCGCGCGGCGGCGGTGCTCAATCTTTCTCCTGATCATCTCGATCGCTATGCGGACATGGCTGAGTACACGGCAGCGAAGCTGCGTATCTGGCAGGGCGAAGGCGTTGCGGTGATCAATCGCGACGATGCGCCGTTATGGGCGGCGCGACCTGCCGCTGAGCGTGTGGTGAGTTTTGGTGCGGGCGCGCCGTCTGATCGCATGAGTTTCGGTTTAGTGCGCGAAGGTGGGCGCGTGTGGCTCGCTCGTGGTGAGGAGCGCATCGTTGCCGCTGATGAGATGGGGCTGCGCGGTGGTCACAATTTGCTCAACGCGCTTGCAGCGCTCGCGCTCGGCTCAGCTGGCGGCCTGCCGCAGGAAGGCATGATTGCGGCGCTACGCTCGTTTCGCGGCTTGCCGCATCGCACGCAATGGATCGGCGATCGTCGTGGCGTTGCCTGGTTCAATGATTCCAAAGGCACCAACATCGGCGCGACGCTCGCTGCGGTGGCAGGTTTTGAGAACCGTCTCGTGCTGATCGCAGGTGGTCTTGGCAAAGGGCAGGATTTCGCGCCACTGCGTGAAGGGCTTGCAGGCAAGGCGCGCGCGGTGGTGCTGATCGGTCGTGATGCTGCGCTGATTGAAGCTGCGCTCGCGGGCGCGGTGCCGGTGCTGCGTGCGCCGGACATGACGAGCGCGGTCGAGGCGGCTGCCAGTGTCGCCGAGCCTGGTGATGTGGTGCTGCTCTCTCCGGCCTGCGCGAGTTTCGATATGTTCAAAGGCTATGAAGATCGCGGTGAGCGCTTTGCCGCTGCGTTCGAGAGGCTTGCACCATGAGCGCGCGGGTGTTGATGCGGCGCATGTTCGGTTTGCGGCAGCAGGGCGCGGGGGATCGCTTCCTCGTCGATACCACTTTGCTGTGGATCGCGGTGCTGTTGCTCAGCATCGGGCTGGTGATGATGGCTTCGGCTTCGCTGGCGGTCGCCGAGCGTAGTCTTGGTCAGCCCTATTATTACTTCACGCGGCAGGCGATTTTTGTCTGTCTGGGTCTTGTTGCTGGGTTCATCGCTTCGCGTTTGCCTCTCTCACTGCTCGAACAGCATAGCAGTACGCTGCTGTTTGGCGCGCTGATGCTGTTGGTGGTGGTGCTGATTCCTGGTATCGGTCGCGAGATCAACGGCAGCACGCGCTGGATCTCGCTCGGCGTATTCAATTTGCAGCCCTCGGAATTCACCAAGCTGTTTACGGTGATCTTTTTCGCTGGCTACCTGGTGCGCCGTGGCGCGGAACTGCGTGAAGGGCCGCTCGGTTTTTTGAAGCCGATGGCGTTGGTCGCGCTCATCGGTTTACTGCTATTGCTCGAACCTGATTTTGGTACTGCTGCTGTGCTGAGTGCGACGACGCTCGCGATGCTTTTCATCGGTGGCGCGCGGCTCTGGCAGTTCGGCGTGCTGGTGCTGTTCATGATCGCGCTGCTCGCCATGCTCGCTGTGTCTTCGCCTTATCGTATGGCGCGCATCACCGCGTTCCTTGATCCCTGGGCTGATCCTTTCGCCAGTGGTTTTCAGCTCACTCAGGCGCTGATCGCTTTCGGCCGTGGCGAGTGGCTTGGTGTGGGACTCGGTAGTTCGATTCAGAAATTGTTTTATCTGCCCGAAGCGCACACGGACTTTCTGTTCGCAGTGCTTGCCGAAGAGCTCGGTGTAGTTGGCACGCTGACGGTGGTCGCTTTGTTCGCTGCGCTGGTGGCGAAGGCTTTCCTCATCGGTCGTCGCGCGGAGCACGCGGGCAAGCCGTTTGGCGCTTATCTCGCCTATGGTCTTGGTACTTGGCTCGGTTTGCAGGCGTTCATCAACATCGGCGTCAACATGGGTTTGTTGCCGACCAAGGGTCTGACCTTGCCGCTCATGAGTTATGGCGGCAGTAGTCTCATCGTGACTTGCGCGGCAGTGGGTATGTTGCTGCGCATCAATCATGAAACGCGCATGACTTTGGTGCGCCGCACTGGTCGGGAAACGCCATGGTGACGCGTGTGCTGATCATGGCGGGCGGCACGGGTGGGCACATCTTCCCTGCGCTTGCAGTTGCCGAGCAGCTGCGCGCGCAGGGCGCTGAGGTGCTGTGGATGGGCGTGCGTGGTGGTCTTGAAACACGGTTGGTGCCGCGTGCCGGTTTTGCGCTGGAGGCGGTGCGGATTGCGGGCTTGCGCGGCAAAGGCGCGCTTGGTTGGATACTGTTGCCGGCGCGCATGGCGGTGGCGATCGCGCAGTCGCTCGCGATCATCGCGCGCTTTCGCCCAGCAGCGGTGCTCGGCATGGGTGGTTTCGTTACGGGGCCGGGTGGACTTGGTGCGTGGTTGATGCGTAAACCCTTGCTGGTGCATGAGCAGAATGCGGTGGCGGGTTTGACCAATCGCTGGCTGGCAAAGCTTGCGAGCAAAGTCATGGTCGCTTTCCCTCAGGCGCTGCCGCGCGCAACGTTGACGGGTAATCCGGTGCGCGCAGCGATCGCTGCTTTGCCGTTGCCTGATGAACGTTGGCTCGGACGTAGTGGACGCTTGCGCGTGCTGGTGCTTGGCGGCAGTCAGGGTGCGCGCGCGCTCAACGAAGTATTGCCGAGCGTGCTCGGCGCAATCGATGCCGCGGCGCGCCCTGAAGTCTGGCATCAGACGGGTAAGGATCGCGATGCTGCAGTGCGTGAAAACTACGCTACGCAAAATGTGCAGGCGCGTGTCGAGCCGTTCATCGACGATATGGCGGCGGCTTATGCCTGGGCCGATGTAGCGGTGTGTCGTGCCGGTGCGCTGACGATTGCTGAATTGACGGCTGCGGGCCTTGGCGCAGCGTTGGTGCCGTATCCGCATGCGGTCGATGATCATCAGACGCGTAACGCTGAGTACGTCGTCAGCGCGGGTGCTGCGGTGCTGCTCGCGGAAGGGCCGGCGCTGCGCCAAGGGCTTGCGGATCTATTCGCGCGTTTCTGCGCTAGTGATGGACGTTCACGCTCGCTCGCCATGGCGCGCGCTGCACGCACGCTGGCGCAGCCGGATGCCGCGCAGGCGGTGACGCGTTTGTGCATGGAGGTGGCGCATGGCTGATCATCAAGCGGATATGAGCGTGCCGTCGCTTGCATCTTTCGATGTGCCAGCAGCGCAGCGCATGGGACGCGTCAAGCGCATTCGTTTCGTCGGCATCGGCGGCACGGGCATGAACGGTATCGCCGAGGTGTTGTGCAATCTCGGCTATGAAGTGTCGGGTTCGGATCTCGGTGAAAACGCTGCGGTTCGCCGTTTGCGTGCGCTTGGCGTCAAGATCGCGCTTGGTCATGACGCGACGGCGGTGCATGACTGCGATGTACTGGTGCGTTCGACGGCGATCACGGATGAAAATCCAGAAATCGTCGAGGCGCATCGCTTGCGCATTCCCGTGGTGCGGCGCGCTGAAATGCTCGCTGAACTCATGCGTTTTCGCTTCGGCATCGCGGTTGCCGGCACGCACGGCAAGACCACGGTCACCAGTCTGATTGCGAGCGTGCTTGCCGAAGGTGGGCTCGATCCGACCTATGTGATTGGCGGACGCCTCAATAGCTCGGGCACCAATGCCGGCCTTGGTCGTGGTCACTATCTGGTTGCCGAAGCAGATGAGAGCGATGCTTCGTTCCTGCATCTGCAACCGATGATGTCGGTGGTCACCAACATCGATGCTGATCACATGGCGACCTATCACGGAGATTTTGCCGAGCTGCGCCGCGCGTTCCTCGATTTCCTGCATCAATTGCCTTTTTACGGTCTCGCCGTGGTGTGCAATGAGGATCCGGTGATCCGTGGTCTGTTGGCGGAGATTTCTCGTCCGGTACTCACCTATGGCTTTACGCCTGAAGCTGATTATCGCGCTGAGGAAATCGTGCCGGCGGGTGCGGTGACGCGTTTTCGTTTGCGCGGCCCAGGTATCGATTGCGAGGCAGTGGTGAATCTCGCTGGGCAGCACAATGTGCTCAATGCGCTCGCGGCAACCGCGGTGGCGCGCGAGCTCGGTGTGGCGGATGAGGCCATTTTGCGGGCGCTCGCAGGATTTCAGGGTATCGGGCGACGTTTCCAGAGTTACGGTGAAATTTCAGTGCCGAGTGGGCGCGTGTTGATGGTGGATGATTACGGTCATCATCCGCGCGAGATTCAGGCGGTGTTACAAGCGATTCGTGATGGCTGGCCGGGGCGGCGCATCGTGCTGGTGTTTCAGCCGCATCGTTACACGCGCACGCGTGATCTATTCGAAGACTTTGGCAAGACCTTGTCGACGGTTGATGAGTTGCTGCTGCTCGAAGTCTATGCCGCCGGTGAAGAGCCGCTCGCGGGCGCGGATTCGCGTTCGCTCTGTCGCGCGATTCGTGCACGTGCGCGCGTTGAGCCCGTGCATGTCGAAGAGCATGGCGAGATCGTGGAATTGCTGCGCGGCATTCTGCGCGGCGGCGACATCCTCGTCACCATGGGCGCGGGCGACATCGGTGCGCTGGCTGTTCGGCTTGCCGCTGATCTGGGGGCTCGGATTGATATGGGGGCGAGAGCATGATGGTGCGCGAAGAAGGACGCGTGCTCGGCGCTGCACCCATGCTGCGCGGTCGTTTGCTCTTCGATGAGCCGATGGCGCGTCACACTAGCTGGCGTGTGGGTGGCCCGGCACAGCATTTCTTCGAGCCGGCGGATCTCGATGATCTCGCGACGTATCTGCGCGGCTTGCCTGAGAGCGAACCAATCTTCTGGCTCGGGCTCGGTAGCAATTTGTTGGTGCGTGATGGTGGCATTCGCGGCAGCGTCATTCTGACTGCGCCCGGGCTTGGCGGTATCGAACGCATTGCGCAGGCGATGCTGCGCGTCGAAGCCGGTGTGCCGTGCGCGAAAGCCGCGCGCTTTAGCGCTGATGCGCAGCTCGAAGGTGTGGAGTTTTTCACGGGTATCCCCGGCACTATCGGCGGCGCGTTGGCGATGAACGCTGGTGCTTTCGGCGGTGAGACTTGGCCGATCGTTGCTGCGGTGGAAACGATCGATCGTCAGGGCGCAGTGCGCGTGCGCGCGCCGTCTGATTACCGCGTGGGCTATCGCAGCGTGCAAGGGCCGGCGGGTGAGTGGTTCGTCGCCGCGCATCTTGCGCTGACGCCGGGCGACGGAGCGGCAGCGAAGGCGCGCATCAAGGAGTGCCTGCGTCTGCGTGCGAAGACCCAGCCGACGGGCGTTGCAAGTTGTGGCTCAGTTTTTCGCAATCCGTCCGGCGATCATGCCGGGCGCTTGATAGAATCCTGCGGGCTCAAAGGATATGAGATTGGCGGTGCGCACGTTTCACGCAAGCACGCCAATTTCATTCTGAACGGCGGCAGTGCAACAGCCGCTGACATCGAAGCGCTGATCAGCCATGTGCGCGCGGTGGTTGAGCGCGAATGCGGCGTGCGGCTGATGCCAGAAGTCCATATTGTCGGCGAGCCTGCTGCGCACTTGCCGGGGAGAAGTGATGACTGATCGTAAGGTAAAAGATGCGCGGGAGTTTGGTCGCGTCGCGGTGCTGATGGGGGGCTGGGCGGCGGAGCGCGAGGTGTCGCTGCGCAGTGGTAGCGCGGTGCTCGCAGCGCTGAAGAGTCGGGACGTTGATGCGTACGGCATCGATCTCACGCGCGACAATGTTGGTGATGTCATTCGTGGTGATTTTGATCGTGCGTTCATCGCACTGCATGGGCGCGGCGGTGAGGATGGCGTCATCCAGGGCATGCTCGATGCACTCGGCATCCCTTATACCGGTAGTGGTGTGCTCGGCTCTGCGCTCGCAATGGACAAGCTGCGCAGCAAGCGCCTATGGGTTGGTGCAGGTCTGTCTACGCCGGCATTCACGGTGCTTGCCGCTCAAGCGGATCTGCAACGCGCGCTCGATGAAGTCGGCTTGCCGATGATCGTCAAGCCTGCCACTGAAGGTTCGAGTATCGGCATGAGCAAAGTGAAGCGTGCCGAGGATTTGCCTGCAGCGTGGGAAGCGGCGCGTGGTTACGGATGCGAAGTATTCGCCGAGCGCTGGGTGCAGGGCGCAGAATATACGGCTGGCATTATTGGCGATCAGTCCTTGCCGTTGATCCGCTTGGAAACGCCGCGCGAGTTTTACGATTACACGGCCAAGTATCATTCCAATGACACGCGTTATTACTGTCCGGCAGGGCTTTCATCGAGTGATGAAGCTGCTTTGCGTGCGCTTGCGCGTCGCGCGTTCGATGCGCTTGATTGCTCGGGTTGGGGACGTATCGATCTGCTCTGCGATGCGAGTGGTGCGCCCTGGTTGATCGAGGCTAATACCGTGCCGGGTATGACGGATCACAGCTTGGTGCCGATGGCGGCGCGTGCTGCGGGTTTGACGATGGAAGATTTGGTGTGGCGGATTCTTGAGGGCAGCTTTGGTCGTGATCAAAGCGCCGAGTAGCGTGGTGAAGGCGCTGCGCAGGCGCCGCCAGGGCGGAACGCGCCGCGTTGATCGCGCGTTTGCGCGCAAACGTTTGTTCAAGTGGGCGGGCGCGGGGCTTGCTGGTGTGGCGCTCGCGGGAGCGGTAGCGGTTTTTTCCTTCGGCTTGGTGCCTTTGCCCTTGCCGCTACCGGAGCGCGATTTTCCTATTCGCACGCTGAAGGTCGAAGGGGCTTTCGAGCATGTGGGTCGCGATGAAGTGACGGCAGTTGTGGCGCCGCTGGTGGCACAAGGTTTTTTTGATACGGATGTGGCAAACATTCGCGTCGCATTGCTCGATCTGCCTTGGGTGCGCGCGGCTGCGGTGCGCCGGGTGTGGCCGGATACGCTGCATGTCACGTTGATTGAGGAGCGTGCGGTGGCGCGCTGGGAGGAAGGTGGTCTCGTCAACGCCGAGGGCCGGGTGTTTTATCCGGCGGCGGATGATGTGCCAAAGGGTTTGCCGCTGCTCAAAGGGCCGACGCGCAATGCGCCGCAGGTGGTGGCGAGCTATCTGGCGCTACAGCAGGAGTTGGCGCCGCTTGGGCTCGCCATTGTTGATCTGAGCATGGATGCCCGCCGGGCATGGGAGTTGACGCTTACTAATGGCATCCGTCTGACGCTCGGGCGTCAGGATGCGCAGCACCAGGTACAGCGTTTCGTGAGCCTGTATCCGCGCGTAATGGCCGCGCGTGCAGCGGATATCGAGCAGGTTGATTTACGTTACAGCAACGGTTTTGCGGTGAGGTGGAGGGCGCCATCAGCATCGGCGCAGGTCACCCCGAAAAAGACGGGAGATGCGGTGTAAATGGCAAAGAAAGACGGAAAGGATCTGATCGTCGGTCTGGACATTGGCACGTCAAAGATCGTCGCCATCGTTGGCGAAGTGACTGAGCAGGATGTCGTCGAGATTATCGGTATCGGTTCGCATCCCTCGCGCGGTTTGAAGAAGGGCGTTGTGGTCAATATCGAATCGACCGTGCAGTCGATTCAGCGCGCGGTCGAAGAAGCCGAGCTGATGGCGGGCTGCGAGATTCACTCGGTATATGCGGGTATCGCAGGTGGCCATATTCGCAGCATCAACTCGCACGGCATCGTTGCCATTCGCGATGAGGAAGTGACGGCGGGCGATGTCGAGCGGGTCATCGACGCGGCGCGCGCGGTGGCTATTCCAGCGGACCAGAAAATGCTGCATGTGCTGCCGCAGGAATTCATCATCGATAATCAGGAAGGCATCACCGAGCCGGTTGGTATGTCAGGCGTGCGCCTCGAAGCCAAGGTGC
>JAITWN010000160.1 GCA_031285245.1 Chromatiales bacterium
CCTGCCGGAAGAAGATCGTTACAGCTACAGCAAGCAGCGTTTGGAGAGCCAGCTTTCCAGCATGTTTGGCGGTCGCGTTGCTGAAGAGCTGATCTTCGGCGCGGACTCGGTCACCACAGGTGCGTCCAATGACATCAAGCGTGCGACCGACATCGCGCGCAGCATGGTGACCAAGTGGGGCTTGTCCGCGCTTGGCCCGCTGTCTTATGGCGAAGAAGAGGGCGAGGTGTTCCTCGGTCACTCGGTGACGCAGCACAAGAATATTTCGGATGAAACAGCATATGCTATTGATACCGAAGTGCGCGCCATCGTTGATCGCAACTATGAGCGCACGCTGCGCCTGCTCACCGAAAACGTCGACAAGCTGCATGTGATGTCTGATGCGCTGATGAAGTATGAAACCATCGATGCGCAGCAGATCGACGACATCATGGAAGGGCGCGAGCCGCGTCCGCCGCGCGACTGGGGCAAGTATGAAGGCCCGGGTTCAGATGCTGGTCGCAAGGCTGGCGAGCGTGATGAGTCGAAGAACGCCGAGAAGGGCGCGATCGGCGGCCCGGCAGGGCAGCACTGAGTCAAAGGGACGCCGGGTTTGCCCGGCGTCTGCTCGCTTTAATGTCGACGAATGCCGCAGCGGTGCTCGATTGTGGAGCGGGCTGCTTCCTCAGCCTCGATCGCCCGCGCATCATGGGCATCCTCAATGTCAACCCCGACTCCTTTACGGACGGGGGTGATTTTTTTTCTACCGCTGCCGCGCTCGAACGTGCCAGCGCCATGGTCAGCGAGGGCGCTGACATCATCGATGTCGGCGGAGAATCAAGTCGCCCTGGTGCCGAACCGGTTTCCATCGCTGACGAGCTGGCCCGGGTCATCCCGGTCATTGAGGGTATTCGTCGCACGTTCCCCGGCGTCATCATTTCCATCGATACCTGCAAGCCTGAAGTCATGCGCGCCGCAGTTGCAGCCGGCGCGCAGATCGTCAATGACATCACTGCACTGCGCGCAGAAGGCGCGCTGGAAACCGTGGCGGAGCTTGGCTGTGCAGTGTGTCTCATGCACATGCAGGGCGAACCGCGTACCATGCAGCACGCGCCGCACTACGATGAGGTGGTGGCAGAAGTGCTCGCGTTCCTTGAAGCGCGCGTCGATGCTTGCGTTAAAGTAGGCATCCCGCGTCAACGTCTATTGCTTGATCCCGGCATCGGCTTTGGCAAGAGCTTGGAGCACAATCTCACTTTGCTCGGCCGGCTCGATGCGCTGCACGCGCCAGGATTGCCGCTGCTCCTCGGCGCGTCGCGCAAATCGATGATCGGCGCGCTCACCGGTCGTCCGGCGGATGAAAGACTCTATGCTAGTATCGCGCTCGCAACGCTAGGCGTATGGCAGGGAGCGGCGGTGGTGCGCGTGCATGATGTGAGGGGGACTGTCGATGCCTTGCGCGTATGCGCGGCGGTAAATAAAGCGCGTGGCACGTCGAACACTTAGAGGTTGGCGAAAAACGGGTTGGTAGTGTCATAGGTTGGGCTGCCGCAGGAAGCCCACATGAGCAGTAGCTAGTGGTCGCTGGCCCCTGAGGCATAGTTCACAACGTTGGGCGGAGCACAGCGATGCCCAACCTAAGATTCAACTGCATGGAGTGCAACCTTTCATGAACGCGCGCAGATACTTTGGCACCGACGGCATTCGCGGTCGTGTGGGGGCGCCACCTATTACTGCTGATTTTGTGCTCAAGCTGGGCTGGGCGGTGGGGCGTGTGCTCGCTGCATCGGCGCACAGCAAAGTGCTGATCGGCAAAGATACGCGCATCTCGGGCTATATGTTCGAGTCGGCGCTGCAAGCAGGACTCTCGGCCGCGGGCGTCGATATTCTGCTGCTTGGGCCGATGCCAACGCCTTCCATTGCTTATCTCACGCGCACGCTGCATGCGCAGGCTGGCATCGTCATCAGCGCTTCACACAATCCTTATTACGACAACGGTATCAAATTTTTCTCCAGCCGCGGTTTCAAGCTGCCCGATGAAACCGAAGCGGCGATCGAGCGCATGATTGATCAGCCCATGGTGACGTCAGATTCCGCGGATCTCGGTCGCGCCGAACGCGTCGTCGATGCGGCTGGTCGCTATATCGAATTCTGCAAGAGCACTGTTTCCCAGGGCGTTGAATTCAGAGGGCTGAACATCGTCATCGATTGCGCGCATGGCGCGACTTATCACGTCGCGCCGAGTGTGTTCTCCGAACTCGGTGCGAAAGTGACGCGCATCGGTGTATCTCCCGACGGTCTCAATATCAATGAAGGTTGTGGCGCGCTGCATCCGCAGGCTGTTCAGGCCGCGGTGCTCGAACGCCAGGCTGATCTTGGTATTGCGCTCGATGGCGATGGTGACCGCTTGATCATGGTGGATCACAAGGGCGAGGTGCTCGACGGCGATGAGATTCTCTACATCATTGCTTGCGCTCGTCAGCAGGCCGGTGTTGCTCAGCATACCGTGGTCGGTACGGTGATGAGCAATCTCGGGCTCGAGCATGCGTTGAAGGCGCTGGGTATGAATTTCCGTCGCGCGCTGGTTGGTGATCGCTATGTCATGGAGATGTTGCAGGAAGGTGGTTGGACGCTTGGCGGCGAGTCTTCAGGGCATGTGATCTGTCTCGACCGCACCACCACCGGTGATGGCATCGTCTCCGCGCTACAGGTCATAGAGTTCATGGTACGCACCGGTTGTTCCTTGCATGAGCTCAAGTCCGGCATCACCAAATATCCGCAGCACATGATCAATGTGAAACTCAAGAAAGGTTTCAACTATCGCGACTCAGTGAAAGTGTGCAGCGCCATCGCTGAAGCCGAAGCGCAGCTTGGCGATACCGGCCGCATTCTGGTGCGTCCATCAGGCACTGAGCCGCTGCTTCGAGTCATGGTCGAAGGCGCGGACGCCCAGCAGGTGAAGGCCATGGCGCAGCATGTTGCTGCCGCGGTTGAAGCCGAGCAGAGCGCATAAAAATGCTGCTCCTGCGCGCTGACGGCATGAGTTTCACGGAATCGTTCGCGCCGATTGATTTATTGATACGGCGGCGGTAAGCTTCCCCGCTTTGCGTGACCCCCCAACCGCAGAGAGAAAAACATGCGACGACCGATGGTAGCGGGGAACTGGAAAATGCATGGCTCCCGTGCAAGCGCGGCCGAACTGATGGGCGCTGTTCGTCAAGGCGCGCAGCAGCCGTCGGGAGTGGACATCGTGGTATGTCCACCGTTTGTTCATGTGCCAGCGGCTGAATCTGCGCTGCGTGGTTCATCGGTTTCATGGGGAGCACAGGATCTTTGCGAGCGCGTGGGTGAGGGCGCGTTTACCGGTGAAGTTTCTGGTGACATGCTGCGCGATTTCGGTTGTGGCTACGTGATCGTTGGGCATTCGGAGCGACGTAATATCTACGGCGAAGGCGATGCCTTCGTTGCGCGCAAAGTGGTGTCAGCGCTGCAAGCGGGATTGACGCCGATTCTGTGCGTGGGGGAATTGCTCGAAGAGCGTGAAGTCGGCGCAACCGAGCAGGTGGTTGAAAAACAGTTGCTGGCCGTTTTTGCCGCGCTGGATGATGTAACCGCGCTGCGAAGGTTAGTCGTGGCTTACGAGCCGGTGTGGGCGATCGGCACGGGCAAGACCGCGACGCCGCAGCAGGCGCAAGATGTGCACGCGTTCATCCGCGCGCGCGTTGCGCGGGAGGATGCGGCAACGGCGCAGGGTCTGCGTATCCTCTACGGTGGTAGTGTGAAGGCGGACAATGCTGCCGAGCTGTTCGCAATGAATGATATCGATGGTGGTCTGATCGGCGGTGCTGCGCTCAAGGCGCAAGACTTTCTGGCCATCTGCAGTGCCGCGCAGCGCTGACGCGCGCGGTCAACGGAGATTCGATTTTGCTGGCTTTGCTGATTGCGTTTCATATGATCATCGCGGTGGCGCTCGTCACGCTCGTGTTGGTGCAGCGTGGACGTGGCGCGGAGGCCGGTGCTGCCTTCGGTAGCGGTGCGTCTCAGACGGTGTTTGGTAGCCGCGGTTCGGCTTCTTTTCTGACCCGATCCACTGCGGTGCTGGCAGCACTGTTTTTTATTTCGAGTCTTGCGCTGGCGTATGTTTACAGTCAGCGCGTCGAGCGCGCGAGCGTCACCAAGCTGCCGACGAGCTCTGTGCCCGCGCCCGATCGTGTCCCTGGCCAAGCTGATGTGCCGGCAATGCCCTCGACAGAGTTGGATCAGCAGGCACCGGTTACTCCTGATGAGTATGCCGAGCCTGAAGCGTCGCCATCGCCTTGATGGCTTGATGCGCGCGCGTAGTTTTTAAGTTTTTTAGCCGACGTGGTGGAATTGGTAGACACGCTATCTTGAGGGGGTAGTGGCGTAAGCTGTGCGAGTTCGAGTCTCGCCGTCGGCACCATGATTTGAAGCTGTAAATCAAGCAGTATTTGCGCAGTGAAAGCGGTGCCTTGCGTGTCATTAGTACAAGAAAAAATCACGCACGGATTCAGTGAATATCCAATAATTAACGAATGATCTTTGCTTGTTGACACCAAGCGAAGGGCTGGCCTAGACTGCTTCAACTTCGCGGTCTGGACACAGACCAAGATAATAAAAAAATATAGTCACTAGTCATTCCGATGGGAGGGGGCATGCTCGGGGTGTATGTTGTAATCTCGCCTCTCGGGATTTTTCTTCCGATGCCCCGCAGCCGTTGACATGCTAGAAAATTATCTTCCGATTCTGGCTTTCATCGTCCTCGGCGTGTTCTTCGGCGTTGCACCCATGATCGCCGGCTTTGTCCTTGGCCCCCATCGGCCCGATCCCGACAAGAACGCTCCTTACGAGTGCGGCTTCGAAGCCTTCGAGGATTCGCGCGTCAAGTTCGATGTGCGCTACTACCTCGTCGCCATCCTCTTCATCATCTTCGATCTGGAAATCGCGTTTCTGTTTCCCTGGGCTGTTGCGCTCGACAGCGTCGGCATGTTCGGCTTCATCGCCATGCTGATCTTCCTCGGCGTGCTGGTCATCGGCTTCATCTACGAATGGAAGAAAGGGGCGCTGGAGTGGGAATAGAAGGCGTACTCAAGGAAGGTGTGATTACTACCACCGCCGACAAGCTGATCAACTGGGCGCGTACCGGTTCGCTGTGGCCGATGACGTTTGGCCTTGCCTGCTGCGCGGTTGAGATGA
>JAITWN010000214.1 GCA_031285245.1 Chromatiales bacterium
ACCCTAAGGCCTTCATCACTCACGCGGCATTGCTGGATCAGGCTTGCGCCCATTGTCCAATATTCCCCACTGCTGCCTCCCGTAGGAGTCTGGGCCGTGTCTCAGTCCCAGTGTGGCTGGTCGCTCTCTCAAACCAGCTACCGATCGTCGCCTTGGTAGGCCATTACCCTACCAACTAGCTAATCGGAAGTAGGCTCATCCCATAGCACGAGGCCCGAAGGTCCCCCGCTTTCCTCCGTAGAGCGTATGCGGTATTAGCCCGAGTTTCCCCGGGTTATCCCCCACTATAGGGCAGATTCCTACTCATTACTCACCCGTCCGCCACTCGCCACCCATATGTATTGCTACATACTGTGCTGCCGTTCGACTTGCATGTGTTAAGCATGCCGCCAGCGTTCAATCTGAGCCATGATCAAACTCTTCAGTTTAACTTCATGTCCGTCCGAAGACGGTAAAAACAGCGTGACACAAACCTGCGCCGAATAAAATTCGTCGCCTGCTTGAGTCATTTACCTCGTTGGTGAAAGCAACCACCGACGAAGCGCTCGCACAGATTACTTGATCTCCAGATTGTCAAAGAGCAGCTCGGTTTCAACTTCAACCTAGCGAGGTCGGCGATTATACAGATCCGAACTCTTGCGTCAAGCGGGCTTTATCAGCTCAGCTTAACTCGCGATCCTGAGGGACTGCGTCCCGGGCAACCCCGAGAGACGCGCATTATACGCACCTACCCGGACTACGCAAGAGGCGAGTTACATTTTTTTACTGCAGCTCAAAACCCAATGCAGACCCGCGCAAAACGGCGCTTACCTACCTGAATGACATACTCACCGCCCGAAGGTAGCAGCAGAGCCTGATCTTCAATACGCTCGCCATCAATCCGCACCGCGCGCTGCTGAACTTGGCGTAAAGCATCTGAAGTGCTGGCGCACAGTCCAGCATCCTTCAGCAGACGTGCAATTGGATAACCGCCCGACACAGAAGCAAGCTCAACCCGTTGGATATCTTCCGGCACCGCCCCATCGCAAAAACGGGTAATAAATGCTGCTTTGGCCTGCTCCGCAGCAGCCATCCCATGGAAACGAGCGACCAACTCGAAAGCAAGGCGATACTTGATATCACGCGGGTTTGCCCCTTCCTCACTTTCACGGCGCCAAACAGCAATGACGGCCGCCGGCTCAAAGCTGAGCAATTCGAAATAGCGCCACATCAACTCATCGGATATCGACATCAACTTACCGAACATCTCTCCGGGCGGATCGGAAATACCAACGTAATTACCCAGGGACTTCGACATCTTCTGCACACCGTCCAATCCCTCGAGGATCGGCATCGTCAACACGGCCTGCGGCGGTTGGCCATAGGCCTCCTGCATGTGACGCCCCATCAGCAAGTTGAACTTCTGATCAGTGCCGCCCAATTCAACGTCGGCACGCAATGCGACTGAATCATAGCCCTGCACCAACGGATATAGCAGCTCGTGAATAGCAATCGGGTGCCCTGCCGCATAGCGCTTGTGGAAATCATCGCGCTCCAGCATGCGGGCAAGCGTGTATTTACCCGCGAGCTGCAACATGCCGTTCGTGCCAAGCTCCTCCATCCACTGCGAATTGAAGACCACCCGCGTACGCTCAGGAGACAATATCTTATAGATCTGCTCTTCATAGCTGAGCGCATTGGCCCGCACCTGCTCACGGGTGAGAGGCTGGCGGGTGACGTTGCGACCGCTCGGATCTCCGATCATGCCGGTAAAATCCCCAATCAGAAAAAAGCATTCATGGCCGAGGTCCTGGAAGACCCGCATTTTATTGAGAAGCACGGTATGTCCGAGATGCAAATCGGGAGCCGTGGGATCAAAGCCCGCTTTGATGCGCAAAGGCCGGCCCGTTGCCAACCGTTTTTCCATCTCCCCTGCCGGAATGATTTCCTCAGCCCCGCGTCCAATCAACGCAAGCATCTCGCCACCTGCTGTCATACTCTGCACCTAACCGCCTTTAAGAACAGGAAAAAACATTCGATATAGTAGCGTATCCACGCGCAACGGGGCAGTAACATCGCCACGCTTATCGCAACCATCAACAGCGCTGGCAAATCACCCGCCAGACCGTTGTTGACCCATGCCCAGCCTCAAGCTAAGGTTGTGCGCGAATTAAGGAAAGGATGTAAGTAGCATGGAGCGATTGAACACGAGCCAGCGCGATTTCAACGCGCCCACACCAAAGACGCGCCCATCAGGCTGGTCCCGTCACCGTTATCAGCTTCTCACCCTAGCTGGGCTGCTGCTCGGTGGCATCATCATCTTCATCCTGCTCGCAGATGACGCAGAAGCCACCCGCGCCGTCTTGCCGATCCTGGAGCCAGAAGCTCTGGAGAATACGGATAGCCCACTTGAAGATTTCGCTGGCGTTGCGGAACCGACCAACTCCACCCAGCTCACAGATACCAATCCGCGCACATCGCCATCTGCCCCTGTTGCCGACAAAAACTGGGTCCGCGCCGAGGTCCGCAAGAATGACAATCTGTCGCTGATCTTCGCCCGCCACGGCCTTGGTGAGCGTGATTTGCACCAAATCATGTCTTCAGACAAAGCGGCGCAAGCGCTGAAGAAGATTCATCCTGGCGACGAAATTCGCCTGCTCATCGATGCTGATGGCACTCTGCGCGCGCTGGCTTATGACTTCAGCGAAGCGAACACTCTCAACATCGTGCGCACAAACGATACCTACACGACAAGCATCATCGACCGCCCGCTAGAAACGCGCATAGCACAAGCATCAGGAGTCATCCGCGACTCGCTGTTTCTCTCCGCCAATCGCGCCGGGCTTTCCGACGCACTCATCATGCAGTTGGTGCAGATTTTCGGCTGGGACATCGATTTCGCACTCGATATCCGCCAGAACGACCGCTTCTCGCTCATCTACGAAGAAGTCTATCTCGATGGCAAAAAGCGCAGAGACGGCCGCATTCTCGCTGCTGAATTCATCAATCGCGATCGCACTTACCACGCCATTCAGAACATCGATGCGCAGGGCCGCGCTGAGTACTATTCGCCAGACGGCAAGAGCATGCGCAAAGCATTCCTGCGCACCCCGGTGGAATTTTCGCGTGTATCCTCAGGATTCAGCGTGGGGCGCATGCATCCAGTCCTCAATCGCATTCGCGCTCACAAAGGTGTCGATTACGCCGCACCAACTGGAACGCCAATCAAATCGACGGGTGATGGACGCATCATCCTCAAGGGTGTTCATGGCGGCTACGGCAACACGGTGATCATTCAACATGGCAGTCGTTACAGCACGCTGTACGCGCACATGTCCAGCTTCAACCCTAAACTCAAGCAGGGCGATCGGGTTTCACAAGGGCAGGTCATCGGCTACGTCGGCATGTCCGGACTCGCCACCGGCCCACATCTGCACTACGAATTCCGCGTCGATGATGTGCATCGAGACCCGCTCAAAGTGCCGCTTCCCAACGCAGCACCGATCGACAATCGACACATGCCTGCCTTCCTCGCCAAGGCAAAACCTCTGCTCGCGCGACTCAGTGCCATGGAGAGTGAGCTCGCAACGACCAAGAGCACGCCCACCGGGCAAATTGCTCTGAGCAGCCCCCGATAACGGGGCTTTGCTCCTTGCCGGCATGACCGAACTCTATATAGGCCTGATGTCAGGCACCAGCATGGATGGCGTCGATGCCGCCCTGGTTGATCTGTCGGGCAAACCTCAGCTACTAGCTGCTGCCCATATTCCGTATACCACTGAATTGCGCAAACGGCTGAACGAACTCGCGCACGGCACCAACGACGAACTCGCGAAAATGGCCCGCCTCGATGCCGAGCTGGGAGCATTGTTCGCACAAGCAGCTATCGCGGTCATGGAAAAGGGCAAAGTGCGTCCGCGCCAAGTCATTGCGATCGGTAGCCACGGCCAGACGATACGCCATTACCCCGAGCCACCCGCCTCCAGCCTACAGATTGGCGATCCCAACCTCATCGCCACGATAAGCGGCGTAACCACAGTGGCAGACCTGCGCCGACGCGACATGGCAGCAGGTGGACAAGGCGCACCATTGGCGCCCGCCTTTCATGAGCTGGCGTTTCGCGTACGCGGCCGTAACCGCATCGTGCTTAACATTGGCGGCGTCGCCAACATCACCGTTCTACCAGGTAACAGCGCTTTACCAGTAACCGGCTTCGACACCGGCCCTGGCAATGCTCTGATGGATCGATGGGCAGAAAAGCATCTGAAACGACCGATGGATGAAGACGGTCGCTGGGCAGCGAGTGGTCAGGTCGATGAACGCCTGCTCGCGCGCATGCTAAGCGATCCTTATTTTTCGCTGCCACCGCCGAAATCGACGGGAACTTCGTATTTCAGTCCAGCCTGGCTGGAACATCAACTCCACTGCGAGAAGCGTCGTTTGATACGCAAAAACGTACAGACGACGCTGTGCGAACTCACCACACGCAGCATCGCAGACGCGATTACGAAACACGCCCCCGACACCGCCGAAGTTCTGGTGTGTGGCGGCGGCGCTTACAACCTCGCGCTGATGTTCCGCCTGCAAATGCTGCTCGGAGGAATCGCGATCAAATCGACCGAAGATTACGGCATTGCACCCACACACATCGAAGCCATGACCTTTGCCTGGCTTGCTCAGCAAACGCTGGCCAATCAACCGGGCAATTTGCCCTCGGTAACCGGAGCCGAGCGCGCAGTGGTGCTTGGAGTAATTTATCCCGGGGAAAACAAAAAGCCCCGCTAAAGCGGGGCAAATACCAAACAACCGTCAAGAACGAAAAGTCAGGCGCTGAAGGAAGAACCGCAACCGCAGGTAGTCGTTGCATTGGGATTGCGGATCACGAAGTGAGCGCCTTCGAGCCCCTCGGAATAATCGATTTCCGCACCGATCAGATACTGATAGCTCATCGGATCAACCAACAGTGTCACACCGCAGTTTTCAACTACCGTATCACCTTCGTTGATCGATTCATCAAAAGTGAAACCATATTGAAAACCCGAACAACCACCACCGGAAATAAAAACGCGCAACTTGAGCGCTTCATTACGCTCTTCATCGATCAGCGTTTTAACCTTGGCCGCCGCTGCATTAGTGAAAATTAGCGGGGATGGTAACTCTGGCGCAGAAGAGGATGCAGCCAAACTCATGGTCGATCTCCTCAATGACAATTGGGCCAAAGTATATATTTCCCGGGTAATTCAATCAAGAATTGGCCTGACGCTCAGCCGCTGGAAGCGCTCCAATCTCCTGCCCTGGCACGGCAGGCGGCACTCCCGCCTCTTCGAGATGAATCAAGCTGCCGTTGACCTCAGCCCCCATCGCCACTTCCAGGCGACTGTAATACACGTTACCCGTGATGCGAGCACGCGCAGCAAGCTCGACAGACTCAACGGCGTAAACATCGCCAATCACCATGCCATTGATAGACACATACGGCACGCGTATCTGGCCTTCCACCGCGCCGCGATCGCTCACCACCACGCTACTGCTACCATCGCTGAGTGCAACGACATTGCCTTTGACGTTGCCATCGATATGCAAGCCGCCAGCAAAGAGCAGATCACCGCGTAGTTCCGTCTGCGGTCCGATCAACGTATCCAGCCGCTCGCTCTTGCGTTTCTTGCTCTCATTCATACCGTCACCTCGATTTAGGCAAAGGGCGCATCATCAAGAGAGCGCCTCATTCCAACTGAAAGTACGTTCCACCACTGCACCGCCCCCCTGAGGCGTAGCCTTGACGGTGATTCGCAGCGGAGTGAATCCAGTTGGCAAGCTCAAACTACCACGCAGTTCCTGAAAGTTACGCAAACTGAAGCGCAGAGCGCTCGCATTGTTATCGACCAGAACATCCTGCGAGGAGAGCTCGACCTGCGACCCATTAAGCGTGCCGACCAGAG
>JAITWN010000007.1 GCA_031285245.1 Chromatiales bacterium
ACTTGTGGGAGAGGGGCCGGGGGAGAGGGCAAGAGAGGTAGCAGGCGCCGCAAGATGCACAACAATACCGATTACCGCCATCGCCCACACAATCACCGCGCTCGATGGCAGATCGAGCAGCGCTGAGGCCGTAAGGCCTGCGACATAACTCACCGTCGCGAGTCCATAACCGATGGCCAATTGCCAGCGCGGTGGATAGCGATACGTTGCAAGCGCTGGAATGATGAGGCTGCTGAACACCAGATACACGCCGACGAGTTGCACAGACAGCGTTACCATCACCGCGAACAGTACGTAAAAACCGATGCGCCCGAATCGCTCGCCGAGCTTGAACCACGCGAACAGAAAAATCGCCGTCAGCACGGCGGCGCGAATGAGCTGCTCGGGCGTCACCCAGAGGATTTGTCCGGCGAGCAGATCTTTGAGATCCTCGCCACCATGCGGATCATTGGCGAGCAGCAGGATCTGTGCGGTCGATGCGAGCACGAACAGCGCGCCGATCAGCGCTTCCTGCACTTCAGGGCGCTTGCGCTCGGTCCAGTGCAGCAGCAATGCGGCGAGCAGCGCTGCGATGACGGCCGCGATCTGTGTGCCCCAGTCTTGCGCGCCAAAGCCAAGTGAGTGCGCAGCGATAACGCCAAGACCTGCAACCTGCGCGATCGCAAGGTCGATGAAGACGATGCCGCGCGCAAGCACCTGCTGACCGAGCGGCACATGCGACAGCATGACGAGCAGCCCCGCGATCAATGCGGGCCAGAGAATGCTGAGCTGCATTTCGATATCGCTCATGGCAATGCTCCGAGCAGACGGTTGATCGTATCGTCGAACAGACTGAACAAATCCTTGGCTTCAGGCGTTCCGCCGACAGAATAGGGCAGCAGCACCACTGGCGCATGCACGCGCGCAGCGAGCCATTGCGCCGCCTTTGGATCGTTGTAAGCATTACGCAGGATCATCTGCGGCGGCGTGGCGGCGAGCTTGGTGACGAGCTCGGCGAGATATCCCGCACTCGGAGGCACACCTGGCTTCGGTTCGATGGCGGCGAGTTCCTTGAGTCCAAGCCAGTGACACAGATACACCTGATCGCGATGGATGAGCACGACGCCGACACCTTTCAGCGGCGCGGCCTGCGTTTCCCAGCGCGCGATCGCGGCTTTCCAGCGATTCTGAAAATCCTCACCACGCTGCTGATAGAACGCGGCGTTGGCGGCATCGATTTGCGCAAGCCTTGCGGTCAATGCGCTTGCAACGATCGCGACATTGCGCGCGTCCAGATGCGCATGCGGATTGCCGAGCGGATGGAGGTCGCCTAGCGAGCGATCAACGCTGCTTGGTACTTCGAGCAGTTGCAGATTCGCGTTTGCCTCGAAGTAACCGGGATTGCCTGGCTGAATCTTGCCGTTGCCCGATTCCTGTAGCAGTACGGGCAACCAGCCAATCTCGAGCTGTGCTCCGGCGGCGACGACGAGATCTGCTGAACGCGCGCGCGCAATCAGGCTCGGTTTCGCATCGATGCGATGCACGTCCTGGAACGCTGTCGTTGCGATATAGACGTTGACCTTGTCGCCACCGAGCTCATCGGTGAGTGCGCCCCACTCGGGCGTGGTTGCGAGCACTTTCAATGCTGCATGCGCTGGCAGTGCGACGATAAGCAAAAGCATGGCTAACATGCTGTGGAAGAGTTTCATGGCGTCGACTCCTGATTCATAAACGTGGAAATTATCCGTTCGTTTGGTTTAGGGAACCGCTGCAACCACCGTCATTGCGAGGCGAAGCCGAAGCAATCCATCTCCTGGTCGTCTGGATTGCCACGGAACTTGCGTTCCTCGCAATGACGAGGCGGGGCTTAGAACTTGTGCGCACCATGCGCGCCGATCGCATAGATGTACTGAAGTAAAAATTGGCGATCGCGCTCATCGAGCCGCGCTTCATCCCACGCGTATTGCGCGCGTAAACGCGAGAACTCGCTGGGGCTCCAATCGAGCATGATCGTGAAGCGTTCCGGTGTAGCGCTGAGCAGCGCCGGAAATGCAGAGCTCGACAACGCACCGGACTGCACTAGAGCGATGGATGGATTGCCTGAATCCATCGCGTCGTAGCGCGCACCGATGCGCCAGCGCGGCTGAAACATGTAAACACCCTGCACGTACCAGCCGGATTGATGGCTGCGATAATCGCCAGAGAGATTCGTACCCAGCGTATCGAACTCGAGTTGCCCGTCTTCGGCGCGCCGCATGTATTCGCCTTGTAGCTTGAGCTGGTGCCGCGTGGCGTTGCCATGGGGTGCCCATTTCATCAACGCATCCACCACCCAGGTGCGCGATGTGCCGGTGAACGCGTTCACCACTGACGCGTCGAACGCATCAAGGTCGTCGTATGGGCGATCGTCGGAATGCGCGTTGTGCCACGACAGACCAGCGCGCCAACTGGTCGAATCGCCGATGTCGCCTCCGACATGCGTAAATAGTGCTTGGCTGTTGAGTCCGTTGCGATTCCTGCGCGTGCCGGGGAAGCTATCGCCGTTGCCGGCTTCCGCGCCGAATTCGAGGAAAGTGTCAGTGGGCGCGAGCCACTTCACCTGCAAGCCGTCTTGTGCGAGTTGGCTATCGAAGAACGCTTGATAGACGAGCGGCTGATTGACGAAATCCCACGCGTGTGAGTGAGATTCGTTGAGATAGCCGAGTCCGGAGAAGAAGCGACCGCCTTTCATAGTGAAGCTGCTCTGGAGTGCGAGCGTGCGGAAATACGCTTCTTCGATGGCGATCTCGTTATCCGCTGTCACCGAGGCGGTGACATTGGCGAAGAAATAGGGATCGACATTCGCTGATACCGTGAGCTCGGATTCATTCAGATTGAAGCTGCGCTCGCCAGGCCCGATTTCACTTCCGCTCGGTAGAAAGCCGGCGATCCGGTAAGTCGATGGGTCCGCCGATAGGTTCGCGTAGTTACCGGTAATGATCATCGAGATCGCAGGATTGAATGCGCTCGCGCCGCCGCGCGCGGTATTTGCCGGTGGTGTGTTGGCAGGGGTAACGAGCGCTGCTGCGGCACGTTGTTCGGCTTCGATTTCATCGATGCGTGCTTCGAGTGCGCTGACTTGATTTGCATGCTCCTGCTTGAGCGCATTGAGCTCTGCACGCAGTGTTGAGACTTCATCATCGGCATAGCTGACAACAGGTAGCGCACTCCAGCCAAAGAGGAGTGCAGCCATGAGTGGCCTTGATTTCGGCATGAATGTATCCCTTCGATGTGATAGCGACCGCGCGTGCGCGGTAGGCCGCGCGCAGCAGATCATTCGTCAGCAGGGATGAGGTGGAGCTCGAGACTGAAAATCGGAGTAGGAGCGCTGCTCGACCTGCGCGCAGACGAGTGTGGTGAGATGTGCCGCAATAGCGGGCGCAAGGCCAATCAAAGGCACGAACGGTGTGCCAGCAGCACCGAGCAGTACCGCGCCAGCAAGACACTCGCCGCAGAGTTGAGGTTTGCTGGTGATATCCGTATCCGTGCGCTCAGTCTGATGCGTGGATGCATGCGCAAACGCTGCTGACTGCGCGAACAGCAGCGAAATGATCAGCAGCAAGCGCAGGAATAGCGCACGCTCTGGAGCATGTTGGAAGGGGGATATCACAGTGCGCAGAGTATCGGCTTGAGCGCGCCGGCCCGCAAGACGGGCAAGCGGGTATATGCGATACGCAGCATTCCAACTCTCAAACTCTCCTCTCGTATAAGTGAGTCCTCTGCGAAACGGTGACCGGCGGCGCCCGTTACGCTTTTTCAGGGCGCGGAGCCGCTGCGCGCCCTGAAAAAGCGTAACGGGCACCGCTCCAAGCCTTGCGACACATCAGGGAAAAGACAAAATATTTTCCCTGACTCATTTTTCTTATTTTCTAGGGTGATCCACGGCCTATGAGGCGGGTTCGCCTGCTTGTAACAAAAGTGTCATCAAACGGTAATAAAATTCTCCTCACTCTTTCCTGGGGCTGGTCTTCCAAGCCATGCATTTGAGAAACGCCCTGTTCGCAGTCCTCGCTGCTACCGCTTTGCTCACCATGCAAGTCCCGGTTGGTCATGCCGCTGCTGCCACCGTTGATCCCAGCTTGCCCGCTTATCAGCGTGTGCCCGGGATGTCCGGGAGTCTCACCTCCATTGGTTCGGATTCACTCAACAACATGATGACGCTGTGGGCGGAGACCTTTCAGGCTCAATACCCCAACGTCAACGTGCAAGTGCAAGGGGCGGGCAGCTCAACCGCGCCTCCGGCTTTAACTGAAGGCACGTCGAACCTTGGTCCGATGAGCCGGACCATGAGGCAGACCGAGATACGCGCCTTTGAAGAGCGCTATGGCTATCCGCCGACCGCCGTGCCGGTGGCGATCGACATGCTCGCGGTCTTCGTGCATCGCGACAATCCTATTCAAGGATTCACGCTGCCCCAGCTCGACGCCATTTTCTCCAGCACGCGTCGCTGTGGTGAGCCAGATGACATCAAGCGTTGGGGGCAGCTCGGTCTTACCGGTGCTTGGGCCAAGCGCGACTTCGCGCTCTACAGCCGCAATGCGGTGTCGGGCACTTATGGCTTCTTCAAGGAGCGCGCGCTGTGCGATGGAGACTACAAAGCTTCCATCAGCGAACAGCCCGGTTCGGCGTCTGTGGTGCAGGGCGTGTCAGAGTCAATCAACGGCATTGGCTATTCCGGCATCGGCTACCTCACTTCAGGCGTGCGCCCAGTGGCGCTCTCACCTGAAGATGGCGAGCCTTTCGTTGCGCCCACGCCGGAAAATGTCATGAGCGGCGATTATCCTCTGGCGCGCTTCCTCTATATATATGTAAACCGCCATCCCACCCGCGGCCTGCAACCGCTGGAGCGCGAGTTTCTGAAAATGATTCTGTCGCGACAAGGCCAGGAAGTGGTGGTGCGGGACGGCTATCTGCCTTTGCCAGCGGCAATCGTAGAAAAAGAGCGCAAAGCGCTGGACCCGTAGACCGAAACGGCAGCGGGCAGGGGGGAGAAGAAATGTCAGCGGACAATCTCGGGTTGAGTGATGACTCTGCCCTGCTCGATGAAGGCAAGCGTCAGCGTCTTTACCGCTGGCGTCGTGGCATGGATGTGTTCTCGCGCTGGCTCGTTGGCATTGGCGGCATCAGTGTCATCATTTCCCTCACGCTGATTTTTATTTATCTCTTCACCGAAGTGATGCCGATGCTCACCTCGGCCAGTATCAAGCCGGTAGCTGAATATCCGGTGCCGGGAGAAGAAGGGCGCACCATGGCGCTGTCGATCGATCGTTTTCTCTCGGTCGGTCTGCGCGTGGGTGAGAACGGCACCTCGACTTTTTTCCGCCCCGCGAATGGCGAAGTCATCGAAACCCGCGCTTTGCCTTTGCCTACGGGCGCAAAGATCACCTCCACCGCATCGAGCGAGCCACGCACGCGTTTACATGTTTTCGGCTTGTCAAATGGCAAAGCCATGCTGATGCGACATGAGTATGTCGACACTTACCCCGAAGGCCGTCCTGTGGTTCAACCTGGCGTGACTTTCCCGCTCGGGGAAAAAGCGCTGACGATCGACCCGCAAGGCCATGCACTGAGTGTCATC
>JAITWN010000024.1 GCA_031285245.1 Chromatiales bacterium
CTGCCACCTGCTGCCGGGATTGTCTGTTGGGCTTCGCTTTGCTCAGCCCAACCTATGATTTGTGGCGCTTTCTTACAGCCGCCCTTCCATTTTCATGCGTTGAAGACGGCCATCGGCAAGCTGGCGTGCTGTGCTGCCAGGATACTTCTCGACCACGCGCTTGAGGATTTCGCTCGCGCGCGTCCACTGCTGGAGTTCGTAGAGGCTGAATCCAAGCTTCAGCATGGCGTCAGATGCTTTCGCGCTGTCTGGGTAGAAAGTAACGACTTTCTCGAATTCCTGCACCGCGGTATCGAAACGCCGCGCTACATAGTTGGCCTCACCCAGCCAGTACTGCGCGTTGGCCGAGTATTCACTGCCTGGGTAACGCACGAGGAAATCGCGCAATGCAGCGATGGCATCGTCATAGCGGTTGGCTTTGACAAGATCCAAAGCCTGATTGTAAGCATCGCGTTCGGCCGAACCACTGCTGCCAGCGCCAGTGCCAATACCAGCACCGGCACTCGTGCTTGGCGCTGCGCTCGGCGATTCAATCGATGTCATCGGCGCAGAAGAAGAGGCTGACCGCTGATTCCCCTGCGACTCTTCCAGGCTGCGCAGCCGGCGATCGATATCGAGATAGAGCTCGCGCTGACGCTGCTCCAGACTGCCACCGCGATGGGTCTGTTCTTCCACCATGCCACGCAGCTCCTGCACATCGCGCTGCAGAGCATCGAGACGCTCCAGCATATCCATCAGCGTCTGACTGTCCTGGGATTGATTCTGGGGCTGACTCTGGGAAGGGAAGGAAGAAGAAGGACGATTCAGCGGAACCGCCGTCGCACCACCACTTTGAGGTGGCTGCGACTGCTGAGATTGCTGCAGCCGCTGAGACTGTGGCTGCTGATAAACCGGCTGCGACTGCATCACAGGAGCCGCACCGAACGCTGGCGGCAGCCCGAAAGCGGCGGCCGCCAGCGCTACGATGATCAGCGTTTTATGCTTGACGCTCATCACTTAGGCCTAGCGGTACACAATCTCCACGCGACGGTTCTGACTCCAGGAGGCTTCATCCTGCCCCATAGCAACCGGGCGCTCTTCACCAAAGCTCACTGTATCGATCTGGCTGGCAGAAGCTCCCTGCAGCGTCATCATCGAGCGCACCGCATTGGCGCGGCGCTCGCCGAGACCCATATTGTATTCACGCGAACCACGCTCATCGGTATGGCCCTGGAGCACGACCCGCACGTTGCGATTGGCGGCCAGATACTGCGCATGCGCTTCGATGATTGCACGCTGATCAGGCTTGACCTCGGCGCGATCGAACTCGAAATAGATCACGCGCTTTGACAGCAGACTGTTCGGATCATCAAGCGGGCTGCCCTGGAAGCCAGACCCACCCTGCACAGGCAGAGTCTCAGCACCGAATGATGAATCCCCCTGAGAACCTGACGTGCTATCGGGCAGCGTGGATTCCTGGGTACTGGCGCAGGCCGTCAGCAGAACAACCGGTATCGCGGCCCCAAACAACTTCGCATACAGCTTCATTTCTTTACTCTCCAATAGACAAAAGATAAATCATCATTGCTCGGCAAAACCGCATGCTTTAGGCCTGCCATGGCCCATAACTCGCTGAACACTTCACTTCAAATAAGGTGACCACACTGCTTCACGCGCCTGACCGCCTTCGAGCACCAGTCGCGAACGTACTCGCCCATCGACGGACACCACTGACAAAAACCCGCGCGCCCCTTCCTTTGTGGCGTAGATGAGCATGCTACCATTGGGCGCGAAGCTTGGCGACTCATCACGTCCGCCTTGTGTCAAGACTCTCACCGCACCGGTCGCAAGTTCCATCACCGCGATATTGAATCCTCTGTCACCGCCATTCACGGTCGCGAGATATTTACCGTTGGGCGAAACAGCAGCGCGCGCATTGTATCCTCCAGTGAAAGTCACGCGCTCGGTCTGACCAGTGGCAAGCGTCACCTTGTAAATCTGCGGCTTTCCGCCGCGATCGGAGGTGAAATAAATCACGCGACCATCAGGAAACCATGCCGGCTCGGTATCGATCGCAAGCCCGCGCACAACTTGCTGCAGATTGCGACTCGCCATGTCATAGACGTAAATGTCGGGCGAGCCATCCTTGGACAACACGATGGCAAGTCGCGAACCATCAGGGGACCACGCCGGCGCGCTATTCAATCCAGGGAAATTCGCTATCCGCTCGCGCGCACCGGTGTTGATGTTTTGCACGTAAATCGCTGGCGCATTCGCTTCGAAAGAAACATAGGCGAGGCGATTGCCGTCTGGCGACCACGCCGGCGACATCAGCGGCTGCTTGGAATTGAGCACTGGACGCGGATTGTAGCCATCGGAATCAGCGACCTCGAGAGAATATCTGCGCACGCCATCACCACCTGAGGTCTCGGTGACATAAGCGATGCGGGTCGCAAAAGCGCCGGGCTCACCCAGCAAGGTTTCATAAATGATGTCCGCGATCTGATGCGCGGTGCGGCGCAGATTGGCGGCATTGGTACGCAGCGTCATGCCGTTAAGCGGAGCCTGACGGAGCACATCGAAAAGCTGGAAGCGCACTTCGTAACCATCACCGACCGGGCGCACGCGACCGATGACGAGGTTATCCATGCTGAGTACGCGCCAGTCCTTGAAATTGATCTGGGACGAATCCTGCGGCCGCGACAACATGTCGCGCACGGCTAGCGGCGCAAAACGCCCGCTGCGCTGCAGATCGGCAGAGATCACCGCCGCCACATCTTCGGGCAATGTAGCGCCGCCTTCCACGCCGAAGGGCACGACGGCGATCGGGCGCGCGCTCCCGGCTCCCTGCGTGATTTCAATTCTGAGCACGGCATGGGCATTGGTGCCGGCAACGATGCACAGCATGAGAAACAGGATTCGTCTTAGCTTTTTCATGGTCATGACTCGGGATTGAACACGAATTCCAGTTCACGGAAACGATCAAAGAGTGCATTGTCGGCAGAGGGCACTTGCAGCGGCGCAGCGCGCCATACCGCATCTTCAACCGAGCGGTTGGCCTGCGCATCGCCGCAGCTACGCACCACTGACACCGCCACCACATCGCCACCCGGAATGAGTTTGACGCGCACCAAGCACTGTTGCCCCTTCTGCCAACTCGGTGGCTGAATCCAGGCGCGCGTGACCTGCTGTTTGATGTAGCCCAGATAGCGATCGACTTCCGACTGCTGCCTGCGTGCGGTCTCCGCGGCCTGCGCGTCGCGCTGGCGTTGCTCCTCAGCGCGTTGGCGTGCGGCCTCATCATCGCGGCGTTTCTGCTCGGCGAGGCGCTGCTCTTCCTGCTTGCGCTGCTCGGCCTGTTTCGCCTGCTCGGCTTTGCGGGCGTTGTCCTGCTGTTTCTTCACGTCGGCGAGGCGCTGTTCTTCCTGCTTGCGCTGCTCAGCCGCCTTTTGAGCGGCTTGTTCGGCTTGCTTGCGTTGCTCGGCAGCCTGCTTTATCGCCTGCTCATCGCGCTTGCGCTGTTCCTCGGCCTGCTTGGTCACCTGCTCCTGCTGGCGCTTGAGATCAGCGAGTTGCTGCTCCTCGCGCTTGCGCTGCTCTTCGACGCGGCGCTGACGCGCAGCCTCATCAGCGACTTTGCGCTCTTCAGCTTCCTTGAGCTTCTGCACTTCCCGCTGCACATCGGCTTCGTTCACCAGCGCCGCCTGCACTATCGGCTCAGACGATGGCGGCTCCGGTCGCACCACTGTGGTCCATTCGAAACTCAACACGAACACCGCCAGCACACCGAGATGGACCAGCAGCGCATAAGTGAGCGCACGCGGCTGCTCGATCAGCACTTTTAGTCCGTCCACCAGCGCAGCGACGGTGTCCCGCAGCAGATTCATCCGCTCATCACCTGCGCTTTGGTGCCGTCTTCGGGCTCTCGGTGACGAGGCCAACGCTCGGCGCGCCCGCCGTCTGGAGCAATGCCATCACGCTCACCACCGCGCCGTAATTGGCCGCGGTGTCACCGCGTACCAGAATCGGGGTTTCCGGCTTATGCCGCAGCACTGCCGCCACACGCTGGACCAGCGTATCCGCATCAAGTGGCGCATCCGGATTGTCGCCGACGTTCAGATACATCTTGCCCGCGGCATCGACACTCGCGACCAGCGGCTCAAGACGCTGACTCTCGACTGGCTTGGCGGTGGCCTTGGGCAGCTCGACTGTCACGCCCATCGTCAAGAGAGGCGCTGCAATCATGAATACCACCAGCAGTACCAACATCACGTCGATGTACGGAACGATGTTGATTTCCGCCATCGGCCTCTTGCGTACTCTGCGCTGCATCGCGGCCCGCCTCCTCAGGAGGCGCTCTGACGCGGCGCGGATGTCACGCTTTCAGGCGTCTGACGCTGCAACACGCCAGTGAATTCTTCGAGGAAGTTGTCGTAACGGTTGACGAGCTTCTCGGTATCGTTAATGTAGCGGTTGTAGGCAACGACAGCGGGAATCGCCGCGAAGAGTCCGGTGGCAGTAGCAACCAGCGCTTCAGCGATACCGGGCGCGACCATGGCGAGCGTCGCCTGGCCGACATCGGCAAGCGCGCGAAAGGAATTCATGATGCCCCACACCGTGCCGAACAAGCCGACGAAGGGGCTGATCGAGCCAACCGTCGCCAGAAACGGCAAATACATTTCAAGCAGATCCGTCTCGCGATTGAGCGCGACGCGCATCGTGCGCCTCGTGCCGTCGATGATCTCGCCGCGTGTGGCGCCAACCTTCTGCATCAACTTCAGGTAGGTGTTGAAACCGGAAGCGAAGATCTGCTCGGCGCCGCGCTGAGCGCCTTTGCCACCATGGCGGGTCACCTGCGCATGCAGATCAGCGAGATCGCCGCCCGACCAGAAGCGCTCTTCGAAATGATCCATGTCGATGCGCGCCGCCTTGAGCTCGCGGCCTTTGCGAAAGATCACCGTCCACGACCCGATCGAAGCCAGCAACAAAATCGCCATGACCAGCTGTACGAGCACGCTCGCACCGGTGATCAAGTGGAATATCGACATATCAAGGTTCACTGAGCGTCTCCGCTAATAGTTTTTCCGGAATGCGGCGCGGCCTGAAGCTGCTGCTATCGACGCAGACCACTTTTACTTCTGCGCTGCACAGCACCTCGCCACTCCCGGGAGTTTCATCCTTGCCTCGCGCTCGCGTCACCGTCTGCGCAAAGCACAGCTCGGCAGCACGATGTGTATCGAGGCGGGCACTGACATGTAACAAATCATTGAATCGCGCGGGACGCAGGTAATCGATCGCAACAGACCTCACTGCGAAAACAATCCCGTACTGCGTGCTTAAGACATCCTGCTCATAGCCGAGGTTCCGCAGCCATTCGGTGCGCGCCCTCTCCATGAACTTGAGGTAATTGGCGTAGTAGACGACGCCCCCGCTATCCGTATCTTCGTAGTAGACGCGTACCGTCCAATGGAACATGGGCATCCGATGTGCGCGATCAGCGCAAGATATTAGTAGAATTTCTTATTCATTACCACGCCGCACCATCTAGCCGCTCACTCAATGAACTGATCAGCCTGCGTAGCGGCGATGTTCTCGGGAGGAGCCAAACCGAAGTGACGATAACTGCTGCGCGTCGCCATGCGTCCGCGCGCTGTGCGCACCAGATATCCCTCCTGGATCAGGTATGGCTCGATCACATCTTCGATGGTGCCGCGCTCTTCGCCGATCGCGGCGGCAATGCTGTCGACGCCGACCGGACCACCATCGAATCTTTCAATGATGGCTTCGATCAAACGCCGATCCATGGTGTCGAGCCCGGCCGCATCGACATCAAGCATGCCAAGTGCGCGATCAGCAATAGCGCTGGTGATATGGCCATCGCCGTTCACCTGAGCGTAGTCACGCACGCGCCGCAGCAAACGATTGGCGATGCGCGGCGTACCGCGTGAGCGCCGCGCGATCTGACGCGCACCTTCCTCATCGATGGCGACGCCAAGGATGCCCGCCGCGCGGCGCACGATCGCACCGAGCTCCTCACCGCTGTAGAACTCAAGACGCTGCACGATGCCGAAACGATCCCGCAGCGGAGAAGTGAGCAGACCAGCGCGCGTGGTCGCCCCCACCAGCGTAAACGGCGGCAGATCGAGTCGGATCGAACGCGCCGCCGGCCCTTCGCCAATCACGATGTCGAGCTGATAATCCTCCATCGCCGGATAGAGAATCTCCTCGATCACCGGACTCATGCGATGGATCTCATCGATGAACAGCACATCTCGCGGTTCGAGATTGGTCAAGAGCGCTGCGAGATCACCCGGACGTTCCAGCACCGGCCCGGAAGTGTGTCGCAGGCGCACGCCGAGTTCGCTCGCAATGATGAGCGCGAGCGTGGTTTTACCAAGCCCGGGCGGACCGAAGATGAGCGTGTGATCGAGCGCTTCGCCACGACTCTTTGCCGCTTGAATGAATACCGACATCTGCTCGCGCATCTTCGGCTGGCCGACGTAGTCAGCGAGCATGCGCGGGCGCAGGGAACGCTCCTGCGCCTCTTCAGCCGGTAGATCATTGGCACTGATAAGGCGATCGTTTTCGATCATGCTTTCACCGCCTGCTGCAAAGCGCCGCGAATGAGCTCTTCACTGCTCTTGCCGCGTGCATCGATCGCGCGCAGCATGCGGCTTGCCTCATGGGGTTTATAGCCAAGCGCACCGAGTGCGATAGCGGCTTCCTGCATGGGGTCAGCTTCAATCTGCACATCGCTGCGCGGCAGCGATGCAGCGCTCGATCCCGGCGGCGCCCACTGCTCGCTCATGCGATCGCGTAGTTCGACGATCAAGCGCTCCGCAGATTTTTTGCCAACGCCCGGCACCCGCGTCAACGCGCGGGCATCGCCTTCGATGACGCTGCGCGCGAATTCATTCACCGTCATCGACGACACGATGGCGAGCGCCATGCGTCCACCCACGCCATTGACCTTGATGAGTTCGCGAAAGAGAGTGCGCTCGGCGAGATCGGCAAAGCCATAGAGCAGATGGGCGTCTTCACGCACCGTCATATGGATATAAATAACGCACTCCTCTCCCGCCGCCGGCAAGCGAAAGAGCGCGCCTGAAGTCGCTTCGACTTCGTAGCCGACGCCGCCAACGTCGATCAATACGAACGGCGCCTGTTTATGTATCAGCTTGCCGCGCAGCCGACCGATCATAGTGCCGCCCTTCCCGCAGACACCATCGCGTTCGCCTTGCGCGCCAAGGTGCGGCTGATATGCAGATGAGAAAGCGCGCAGGCAAGCGCGTCGCTGGCATCGAGGCGTGGCAAACCTTGCAGCTTCAATAATGCGCACACCATGTGCCGTACCTGCTCCTTGTCCGCCGCGCCCGTGCCGACCACCGACTGCTTGATCGCGCGCGGGGTGTATTCCTGCACCGGCAAGCCTTGCATAACCATGGCGCAGATAGCGGCGCCGCGCGCCTGCCCCAGCTTGAGCGCGGAAGAAGCGTTGCGCTGCATGAAAACGTTTTCGATCGCTGCTTCCTGCGGGCGGTAGCGCTCAATTAGCTCCTGCACGCCTTCATAGATGACGCGCAGCCGGCTCGGCAGTTCGGTGCCGGTATTGCGGATACAGCCGCTCGCGACATATTCGGTGCGGCGACCATCAGACTCGATCAAACCAAAACCGGTGACCCGCAGCCCCGGGTCGATTCCCAATATGATCATGCCCCATCACGCACTGGCGAGAATCTCTTCCGGAATATCCGCATTGGTGTAGACGTTCTGCACATCATCGAGATCTTCCAGCGTTTCGAGCATCTTCATCATGGTGATGGCGTCATCATCGATCAGCGTGATGCTGTTCGACGCGCGCTCGGTCACTTCCGCGTATTCCGGCACGAGCTTCGCCGCTGCGAGCGCTTCCTTGACCAACTGAAAAGATTCAGGCGCGGTGAGCACATCGATCGAGCCATCGTCGTTAACGATGACGTCTTCAACACCAGCATCGAGCGCCGCTTCCATCACGGCATTCTCATTGCTGCCGGCGGGAAAGCTGAGCACGCCCTGACGCGTGAAAAGGTAAGCAACGGAATTCTCAGTGCCGAGGGCGCCGCCGCTGCGAGTGAAGGCGTGCCGGACTTCGGCAACCGTGCGATTGCGATTGTCGGTCATGCAATCAACCATCACTGCCGCGCCACCCGGTCCGTAACCTTCATAGCGGATTTCTTGAACATTGGCGTCATCGAGACCACCGACACCGCGCTTGATGGCGCGCTCGACGGTGTCTCTGGTCATGTTGGCGCCGAGCGCTTTGTCGATCGCCGTGCGCAAGCGCGGATTGGACATGGCATCGCCGCCGCCCATGCGCGCGGCAACGGTGATTTCGCGTATCAGTTTGGTGAAGAGTTTGCCGCGTTTGGCGTCTTGCGCATTCTTGCGGTGCTGAATATTAGCCCATTTGCTGTGGCCGGCCATGCTTGTATTCCTGCGAGTGGTTCAACCGCCGCAGAGTCTAGCACCTCAGTCAGGGCAACTGCACGAGCGAGAGCGCGCTTGAAAAACTTCCGTCATTGCGAGGCGAAGCCGAAGCAATCCATACGCCGCCTGGATTGCCCCAGGGCCAATCGCCCCTAACGCCCCTCGCAATGACGAAAGTCGGGATCTTTCAGCCTTCCCTAATGAAAAGGGAGATAGGAACAGCGAGGAATTACAAGGCGAGCATGCGATCGAGCGCAGCGCGCGCATCGGCGGCATCAGCAGCGGGCACTTGAATGCGATTCTCCACCCGACCGGCGACGAGGTTTTCCAGCGTGGCGCACAAGTGACGCGCATCGATGCGAAACATCGTCGAGCACATGCAGATCGTTGGCGACATGAAGTGCACCGACTTGCCTTCATGCTGGAAGCGCTCGTGCAGACGCTGCACCAGATTGAGCTCGGTGCCCACCAGCCAGCGCGTGCCGGGCGCCGCCTGCGCGATGGTGCGAATGATGTATTCGGTCGAGCCGACAAATTCGGCTTTCTGACAAACCTCAAAAGAGCATTCAGGGTGCACGATGACATGCGTCTCGGGATGCTCGGCGAGGAAGCGATCGATATGCTCAGGACGAAACATCTGATGCACCGAGCAGAAGCCTTTCCACAAGATGATGCGCGCGGCGCGGATGCGCTCGGGCGTCAATCCGCCATAAGGCAGATCGAAATCCCACACTGCCATGTCATCGAGCGCCACGCCCATGGCGTGGGCGGTATTGCGACCGAGATGCTGGTCAGGGAAAAACAGCACTTTTTCGCGCCGCGCCCAGGACCACTCCAGAATCGCGCGTGCATTCGATGATGTGCACACGATGCCGCCATGACGACCGCAGAACGCTTTGAGGTCATTGGCGGAATTTATATAGGTAACCGGCGTGATGACCTCATCGGGATCGCCGAGCACTTCGCGCAGCTCGCGCCAGGCACGCTCTACTTTGGCGAGATTCGCCATATCCGCCATGGAACAACCGGCGGAGAGATCAGGCAGCAGCACCATCTGCCCAGGTCGCGACAGCACATCAGCGACTTCGGCCATGAAATGCACGCCGCAGAAGACGATGTATTCAGCGCGCGAAGCCGCGGCCTCGCGTGACAAGCGGAGCGAATCACCGGTGAAATCCGCGTGGCGATAAACCTCTTCACGCTGATAGTGATGGCCGAGGATGGCAAGGCGCTCACCGAGCGCCGCCTTGGCGGCGCTGATGCGAGCTTGATAATCCTCATCGCTCGCATCCACGCCTGGGGATTGCCGCAGAACCTGAATACTCATACTGGAAAGTGTAAGGTCAAACGCCCAAAGTGCAAATGATCACGCTGGCTTCGGGCTTTTTGCCGCTTTGATGGCGATGCCAAGCTCGCGCAGTTGCCGCTCGTCCACGGTCGAAGGTGCCTCGGTGAGCAGGCAAGCGCCGGTCTGCGTCTTCGGGAACGGAATCACGTCGCGGATCGACGGCGCACCCGTCATCAGCATCAGCAAACGATCGAGCCCAAAGGCAATACCACCATGGGGTGGCGCGCCAAATTGCAGCGCCCGTAACAGGAAGCCGAATTTCGCTTCGGCCTCTTCGGCGCTGATACCTAGCAGGCTGAACACCTCAGACTGCATGGCAGCATCGTGGATACGGATCGAACCGCCGCCGATCTCAGTACCGTTCAGCACCATATCGTAAGCGCGGGAGAGCGCGCCGCCCGGGTTGGCGCGCAGCGCAGCGGCGTCCGCAAGCTTCGGGCTGGTGAAGGGATGATGCAGAGCCACCCAGCGATTTTCCTTCTCGTCGCGGCCAAACATGGGGAAATCCACCACCCACACCGGCCGCCAGCCCGGCGCCACCAGACCACTATCATGACCGAGCTTCACGCGCAGCGCGCCGAGGGATTCGTTCACCACATCAGCGCGATCGGCGCCGAAGAAGACCAGGTCACCATTGACGGCGCCCGTACGTTCCAGCACCTGCGCGATAACTTCATCGGGCAGGAATTTCAGGATCGGAGACTGCAAGCCATCACGTCCGGCCGCCAGATCATTGACCTTGATGTACGCCAAACCACGTGCGCCATAAATCGCGACGAAAGTGGTGTAATCATCGATTTCCTTGCGCGTCAGCGTGCCGCCACCGGGCAGGCGCAGCGCCGCGATACGGCCATTGGGATCATTGGCCGGGCCCGCAAACACTTTGAAATCGACCGTCTTCATAAGATCGGTCAGTTCGGTGAGTTCGAGCGGGATGCGCAGATCCGGGCGATCGATACCGAAACGCGACATCGCATCGATCCAGGTCATGCGCGGGAAAGGCGCGGGCAGCTCGACACCGACCACTTCCACAAACAAGCGTCGGATCATCTCTTCCATCAGCGACATCAGCGCTTCTTCATCGATGAAGGAAGCCTCGATATCGAGCTGCGTGAATTCGGGCTGGCGATCGGCGCGCAGATCTTCATCGCGGAAGCAGCGCACGATCTGATAATAGCGATCCATGCCCGCCACCATCAGCAACTGCTTGAAGAGCTGCGGTGACTGCGGCAACGCGTAGAAACTACCCTGATGATTGCGGCTCGGCACCAAATAATCGCGCGCACCTTCGGGCGTCGAGCGCGTGAGCACCGGCGTTTCTATATCCATGAAACCGTGATCATCGAGGAAACGACGCAGCGTGCGCGCCGCATGAAAACGCATGCGCAAATGACGCTGCATGTGCGGACGACGAAGATCCAGATAGCGATAGCGCAAACGCACGTCTTCGCCAACCTCTTCCTCTTCATCGATCGCAAACGGCGGGGTCTGCGCGGCATTGAGGATGGTGAGTCCGGCGGCTGCGACTTCAACGCGCCCGCTCGGCAGGTCCGCATTTTCAGTGCCCACCGGACGCGGACGCACCGTGCCGGTCACGCGCAACACATATTCACTGCGCACCCGGCCTGCGGCGGCGAAACTCTCAGCGGCCTGAGGATCGAACACGATCTGCACCAAGCCTTCGCGATCGCGCAGATCGATGAAGATCACCCCACCGTGGTCGCGGCGGCGATGGACCCAACCGCAAAGCTGTACTTCCCCACCCAGCAGGGACTCGTTGACCTCACCGCAATAATGGCTGCGCATGTAATCTGGCTTCGTTAAGGGAGTCTAAGAATTAAAGCGAAGGCGCGCTTGCAGCGCTTCGCCCGCTGTCAAAGCGCGCCATTCTAGCATGTTCGCGATAGCTCATCCCGAGCCCAGCCGACCTCCCCAAGGGAGAGCCGGGAAGATCGGTGGATGCAGGATCGTACGACGAGAAAGGAAACGCGAGAGACGTGCTACTCGCAGGCCGGGCAGGCACCCGCGCCGCAGGCTGGCGCAGCCGCAGTGTCAGATTTGGCCTCGGCCTTGCCCTCTGAGCTGCCGCCGGAGGACTTGCCGCCCTTGTCTTTGAAGTCAGTGACGTACCAGCCACCACCCTTGAGCACGAATCCGGCCGCTGACACCTGCTTACGCAGCTCGGCGCGACCACACTCGGGGCAATCTGTCAGCGGTGGATCGCTGATCTTTTGCAGACTTTCCAGCGCATGACCGCAAGCCTGGCAACGGTACTCGTAAATCGGCATCTCGATCTCCCTCTATAACACTCTACTATTCCGGAGTGATGGTGATTATCCCAGAATTTTCAACCGTCCCATAGGCGAAGACCGCCGCGAAACCGGGTTCAACACAAAAACCTGAGGGTCGTTGTCGGGGTGTTGCCTGACGAGACCGTACGCCGCCAGAGATGGCAGCGTTCGAGCGGCCAGGATGGCGAAAAGCGTGTCTCGTCAGGCAACATCCCGACAACGACCTCTAGCTACGATCTATCAACACACAGCCGTTCGCAGAGGGCCTCATAGGCGAAGGCCACACCCAGCACTATATGAGCAGACAGCGTGGCGAGAACGGTATAATCCTGCCATAAACGAAATCACAGCAGTTTCAGGCGAGAGCGGATCGATGAGCATAAACAAAAACAGCTTCAACACCAGAGCCGTCCTCGAGCATGCGGGCAGCCGATATCACTATCATTCTCTGCCCGCACTGGCGCGCGCTGGTTTTGCAGAGGTACAGCGCCTGCCCTACGCCCACAAGGTATTGCTGGAAAATCTGCTGCGTTTCGAAGATGGCACGATCATCAGCCGCGCCGATATCGAAGCCTTTCTGAAGTGGAATCGTCACACCGCGCCCGAGCGCGAAATTTTCTTCATGCCGGCGCGCGTGCTGCTCCAGGATTTCACCGGCGTGCCCGCGGTCGCCGATCTTGCCGCCATGCGCACGGCGATTCAGCGCATGGGCGGCAATCCGACGCGCATCAACCCCTTCACGCCGGCAGATCTGGTCATCGATCACTCGGTGCAGGTCGACAGTTTCGGCAGCGAGCAGTCATTTCGCATCAACGCGGTACGCGAACTGCTGCGCAACCGCGAGCGCTATCAGTTCCTGCGCTGGGGACAGAACGCTTTCCATAATTTCCGCATCGTGCCGCCCGATAGCGGCATCGTGCATCAGGTCAACCTCGAATATCTCGCCAGCGTCGCGATGACCCGCGAGCAAAATGGCGAATCCTGGGTTTATCCCGATACGCTCATCGGCACCGACTCGCACACCACCATGATCAATGGCCTTGGCGTGCTCGGCTGGGGTGTTGGCGGCATCGAAGCTGAAGCGGCGCTGCTCGGCCAGTCTTCATCTTTGCTGATTCCCAAAGTGGTCGGCGTGCGCCTGGTCGGTAAGCTCGCGCCGCAGGCTACTGCCACCGATCTCGTGCTGATGATCACTCAGCGCCTGCGCAAGCACGGCGTGGTCGGCAAGTTCGTCGAATTCTTTGGACCGGCGCTCGGCGAGCTATCTCTGGCGGATCGCGCCACCATCGCCAATATGGCGCCGGAGTACGGCGCGACTTGCGGGCTATTCCCGATCGACGAAAAAGCCACGGCTTATCTGCGCCTGTCCGGTCGCACTGCTCAGGCGGCGCTCGCTGAAGCGTACTACCGTGCTCAAGGCATGTGGTACACCCCCTCGGCGCCACAAGCCGATTACTCCGAAGAGCTCGAATTCGACCTTGGCGCGGTGCAGCCGAGTCTCGCTGGCCCGAGCCGCCCGCAGGATCGCGTGGCGCTGCCCGAAGTGCGTGGCTCATTCAGAAAACTGCTGGCTGCACAGCTCAAACCGAGCCCAGGCCTCGATCTCAACGACATCACCAAATGGCTGGGCGAAGGCGGCGCGCCGATGATGACGGCGCCTGAGCTATCAGCGCGGCATCCCGATGAAAATCTGCGCGAGCTCGGTACCGCGGTGCCGGTGCGCAATCCAGATGGCGTGTCCTACAACCTCTGTCACGGCTCGGTAGTGATCGCCGCCATCACCAGCTGCACCAACACCTCCAATCCGGCGGTGATGCTCGCCGCGGGACTGCTGGCGCGCAACGCCGTGCGCCGCGGCCTGCATATCAAGCCCTGGGTGAAAACCAGCCTCGCGCCGGGATCACGCGTAGTCACAGAATATCTCTCTGCGGCAGGGCTCACGCCTTATCTCGAAGGGCTTGGCTTTCACCTCGTCGGCTATGGCTGCACCACTTGCATCGGTAACAGTGGACCGCTGCCCGATCAGATCATCGCGGCCTTGCAGCAGGGTAATCTTGCGGTCACTGCGGTGCTGTCAGGCAATCGCAATTTCGAAGGCCGCGTCAACCCGCATGTGCGCGCCAACTACCTCGCCTCCCCGCCGCTGGTGATCGCCTACGCGCTGGCAGGCAACGTCAATATGGATCTCACTGCCGATCCGCTCGGCATCGATCCCAACGGCCAGTATGTTTATCTGAAAGACATCTGGCCGAGCGCGCAGGAAATCGAAGAATACGTCCAGCGCTACGTCACACAGGCGCAGTTCACGCAGTCCTACGAGCGTATTTCCTTCGGCAGCCGCGAGTGGAATGAACTCGAAGTGCCAAGCGGCGAACTGTTTGAATGGCGCGAGGATTCGACCTACATCAAGGAGCCGCCCTTCTTCGATGGGCTCGGCATTGAGCCAACCCCGGTCACTGCGATCGAAGGCGCGCGCGTGCTCGCCATGCTCGGCGACTCAGTCACCACCGATCACATTTCCCCTGCCGGCAACATCGGCAAGAACAGCCCGGCAGGGCAATACCTGGTCAGCCTAGGCGTTGATCCGAGTGACTTCAATTCCTACGGCGCACGCCGTGGCAATCACGAGATCATGGTGCGCGGCACCTTCGCCAATATTCGCCTGCGCAATCAGCTCGCGCCGGGCACGGAAGGTGGCATCACGCGCCATCTACCTTCGGGCGAACAGATGTCGATCTTTGACGCCTCGGTGCGTTATGCCGCAGAGGGCGCTCCGCTCATCGTCCTTGCCGGCAAGGAATATGGCACCGGCTCCTCACGCGACTGGGCAGCCAAAGGGCCACGATTGCTCGGTATCCGCGCCGTGATCGCCGAAAGCTTCGAGCGCATCCATCGCTCAAATCTGGTTGGCATGGGCATCCTGCCGCTGCAATTTCGCGACGGCGAGACACGTATCTCACTTGGTTTGACGGGAGAAGAACGCTACAGCGTGCTTGACCTCGATTGCCTCACACCCGGCGTGGAAATCACCGTGCGTGCCGTGAGCGATGATGGCAGCCAGCGCGAATTCCGCGTCGTCACCCGCATCGACACCCCGAACGAAATCGCTTACTTCCAGCACGGCGGCATTCTGCCGTACGTACTGCGGCAGACCCTCAAAGCGGGCTGAAAAGCCCGCTCCCCCTCTGGCCTTTTCCCGGCGAGGCTTGTTATGCTCCACCGGGCGGGCGTCAGCAGCATAAAGATTCATCGGAAGCAAGAGAGGGGAACTACGATGGCGATCAGCGTCGAATACATTGAGCTGCGCACCGAGATGCGCCGCAGCCTGAATTCATCGGCTAGCTACGCTATTTCCCCCATGAGCGAACGCAGCGATGCGACGCTCGTCGATCTGACCAACAACGGCGCTGGCCTGCTGCTTGATCAGCCAGTCTCTCCGGGCCGTTTCCTTGACCTCACCGTCGATAACGCGCAGCACCGCGCGCGCGTGCGCTGGATCGTTCGGCATCAGCAGGGTTTTCGCGTCGGCGTCAGCTTCGAAGCGGCCTAGAACCTGTTGTTTCCCCTCTCCCGCTTGCGAGATCTCTCGCGAAACTGAACAAACCTTGAGGGTCGCAGTCGGGGGGGGGGGGGGGGGCGGACGCCACCCCCCCGGGGGCGGGGGGGGGGGCGGGGCGCGGGGGGGGCAACCCCGCGCGACGGAGGCCACCACGCGCAG
>JAITWN010000041.1 GCA_031285245.1 Chromatiales bacterium
GGTGTCTGGTGGAGTTTTTCAGGACCGTTGGCGCGCAGCAGCTCCGCGTCCTGAAAAATTCCACCAGGCGCCGCCGGCCACTGCACTCGGGGACAGAAGAAAAGCACTAAACCCCAGCTGCCATCACGGTCCACTTGCCGTCGCGGCGCTCGATGCGGCGGTCGCAATCAAGTTCGGTAAGGTCTATAGGCTGGCCTGGCAAGGTGTAGATGACGCGTTCACCGTCGGCGCGCAAACGGCGGATCAGTTTGCGCAGCTCATCGTCTTCGCTCCAAGGCGGCGCGAGAATAGCTTTGGCGCGTGGGGCCTGAATGCGGCCAAGCGCGAGCAGCGTCTTGAGGTCGGTGCTGAAACCAGTCGCCGGGCGGGCGCGACCGAAAAGATGACCGATGTCATCGTAACGCCCACCGCGGGCAATCTCACGACCATGCCCAGGTACAAAAGCGGCGAATACTACGCCTGACTGGTAGCGATAACCACGCAGCTCGGCAAGATCGTAATGCAGCGCGATGGTCGCGAGCTGACACTGCGTCGCTTCGGCCACCTGATGCAACGAGTCAAGCGCGGCGGCGACTTCGCGCCCTGCGCCGCGCAGTTGTGCGCGCGCTTCATCGAGCACGCCCTCATTGCCGTTCAGTTCCACCAGCGCGATCAAACGCCGTCGACTCGCATCATCGACCGCGAGGCTGGCGAGATAGGATTCGATTTCCGGTTTAGCCTTGCGCTGTAGCGCATTGAACAGCGTGGATTCCTGAGCAGCATCAAGACCCGCTTCGCGCGCGAGCACGCGGAAGATGCCGACATGACCGAGATCGATGTGGAAATGATCGAGCCCGGCGACACGCAGCGTGCGCACCATCAGTCGCAGCACTTCGATATCGCTTTCGATACCGGCATGACCATACAGCTCTCCGCCTACCTGTAGCGGATTGCGCGAGCTCGCAAAGCCATGGCGCCGCGTGCGCACTACCGAATCGAGATAACACAAGCGCTGCGGCCCTTGACGCATCAGATGATGGGAGTCGATGCGCGCGGCTTGAGGGGTGATGTCAGCACGCAGACCAAGCAGACGTCCGGTGGACTGATCGATGAGCTTGAAGGTTTCGAGATCGAGATCATTACCGGTGCCAACCAGCAGCGATTCGATGTATTCGATCAGCGGCGGGATGACGAGCTCGTAACCCCAGCTGAAAAACATGTCGAGAAGTTCGCGGCGCAACCGCTCCAGCGCTTCTGCCTCGGGCGGCAGAAATTCATCTACCGCCTCTGGCAACAGCCAGCGATTACCCATTGCGTTGAGACTAGCGTCACCCTTCATGATCGTGCTTGACGTGAACTGCCCGCAGGCCTTAGCAGCCCGCGGGCGAGCTCAGCGCCCTGCCCCCTGCCCCTGACGATTGCTCTTGCCACCCGGATCGCGGAAATACTTGAAGAACTGGCTATCCGGTTGCAGCAGCAGCACATCGGAGCGCCCGGTAAACGACGCCCGGTAAGCGCTCAGACTGCGATAAAAAGAGAAGAACTCCGGATCATTGGAGAACGCTACGCGATAAATCTCGGCTGCGCGCTTATCGCCAGTACCACGCAGCTCTTCAGATTCGCGGTAAGCCTCAGCCAAAATGATGGTGCGCTGGCGATCGGCATCTGCACGAATGCGTTCTGCCGCTTCAGCACCACGTGAACGCAGATCGGTCGCGACGCGCACACGCTCTGCTTCCATACGGCGATATACCGATGCGCTGACATCTTCAGGCAGATCGACGCGCTTTAAACGCACATCGACGATCTCGATACCAAACTCCGCCGCTTGCGCGCCGGCGTTGACCAGCAGCACTTGCATAACGGCAGAACGCTCACCTGAAACCACTTCCTGCACCGTGCGCTTACCAAACTCAGCGCGCAGACCATCTTTGACGATCTGCGACAGCCGATCGCGCGCACGCGTTTCATCGCCACCCATGGCGGTGTAATAACGCCGCACGTCAGCGATGCGCCACTTCACGAACGCATCAACGCGCAGGTTCTTCTTCTCTGCCGTGAGATAACGCTCGGCGGCAACGTCCATGGTCATAATGCGCGCATTGAAGTGGCGCACATTGTGAACCAACGGAATTTTGAAGTGCAGTCCAGGCTCATAATCCGAGCGCACGATTTCACCGAAGCGGAACAGGATCGCCTTCTCCCACTCCTTGACGGTGAACATCGAGAACATGGCGAGCAGCACTACGACCGCTATCAGGATCAAGCTCAATGATCGCGCGCGTCCCATTAGCGCACCTCCCGCTCACGCAAATTGGCCCGGGGCCGTTCCACTGGATTATCGAGGGCCATAGGTGATGGCGTGCTGGTAGCAGCGCCCGCTCGTGGCATTGCCGCGTTATCGTTCTGGCGCACAAGTTCACCACTCATCAAACGATCGACAGGCAGCAGCAGCATGTTGCTGCCCTTGTCTACATCGACGATCACCTTACTCACATTCTTCATGATCGATTCGATGGTCTCGATGTAGAGACGATCACGCATGACAGCAGGCGCGCGATGATATTCCTGGACGATCTGCGTGAAGCGGCTGGCATCACCTTCGGCCTGCGCGATGACCTGCGCCTGATAGGCGTTTGCTTCCTCGATGGCGCGTGCAGCCTGGCCACGGGCACGCGGCAGAATATCGTTGGAGTAAGTTTCCGCCTCGTTGCGCAGACGTTCTTCGTCTTCACGCGCCTTCACCGCATCATCGAAAGCGTGCTGCACTTCTTCTGGTGGTTGCGCGTCCTGCATGTTGACGCTGGTGACCTGCAAACCCGCCTGATAATTGTCGAGAATCTGCTGAATCAATGTATTGACACGCGCCACCACTTCCGCGCGCCCTTCGGTGAGCACGAAATCCATGGTGCTCTTGCCAATGATTTCGCGCAGCGCGCTTTCAGTCGCCTGCGCGAGGGTGAGATCAGGATCGAGCACGTTGAACAGATAATCCTTGGCATCTTTGATGCGGTATTGAATCGCCAGCTTGATGTCGACGATATTTTCATCCTGGGTGAGCATCAGCGACTCGCCTGCCAAACCACGCGCGCCTTGCGTGTTGGTGCGATAACCGATTTCAGCGGTGCGAATCTGATCGACATTGATGACGTCAACCGAATCTATGGGATAAGGGATACGCCAATTCAGGCCAGGATCCGCTAAATGGTGAAAACTGCCGAAGCGCAGCACAACGCCCTGACTGCCTGCGTTGACGATATAAAAGCCTGATATCAACCACAGGCCAAGAATGACGACCACAATGGTGCTGATGCCAAAGGACGCAGCGCGCCCCGGCCCGCGACCACCGCCGCTGCGATTAGCGCCACCGCGGCGCCCGCCAAACAGGCCGTTGAATTTTTCCTGCATCTTGCGCACGACCTCGTCGAGATCAGGCGGACCGCCCTGCTGCTGGCCATCGCCCTGACCGCTCCATGGATCCTTGCCACCGCGCGATCCGCCTGGCTCGTTCCAAGCCATCTGCTGCCCGGCTTTTTCAGCTTCGTGCAAAGGTTTCATCTGTCTGATTAATCTCGATTCATCCGGTCGCCGATTTTAGGGTGCCGGCCGCTTCACCGCAAGCGACTCCGCTCGGTGCGCTCAAGTGACAACCTTCCTGACCACGCAGATAATCCACCATCGCGGGTGTGAGCACTGCATCGATCAACCATTCGCCCTGCTCGTTGGTCGATTCATGTTGCACCACCTTCCACTCGTGCAAACGCGCATGCAGCCTCCCTGCGCTCGGCGCAAGTCGCAACTGAACTACGGGCGAAGAATAATAAGCGGGAAGCAATGCATCATCGCCCTCGCCAGCGTTCATCGCTTCTAGATTCATCGATAAATAATAGGAAACCGCTTCTCGCAACAGATCGACACCACGCCCATCCTGAGCCGATAGCCACACACGTCGCGGCCTGCCCTCGGCATCGCGATCGATGCGCGGCTGATCGTCAGAACGCAAATCGATCTTGTTGTAGACCTCGATCTGAGGAATATCGCCAGCGCCGATGTCGTGCAGAATGCGGTTGACCTCATCGACCTGGCTCGCGTGTTCCTCGTCGTGCGCATCGATGACGTGCAGTAACAGATCGGCTTGCAGCGTTTCTTCGAGCGTAGCGCGAAAAGCAGCCACTAGATCCGGCGGTAGATCACTGATGAAACCCACGGTATCTGCGAGCACCACATCGGAAAGACCGGGCACATCGAAACGACGCAGCGTGGGATCAAGCGTTGCGAACAATTGGTCGGCTTGATAGACCCGAGCGCCGGTGAGGTAGTTGAACAGCGTGGATTTACCAGCGTTGGTATAGCCGACCAGAGATACCGCGTGCACATCCGCTTTGCGACGCGAACGCCGACTGAGTTCGCGATGTTTGCGCACGCCTTCGATGCGTTTGTTGAGCTGGCGGATGCGATGCCCGATCAAGCGCCGGTCGGTTTCAAGCTGCGTCTCGCCCGGACCGCGCAAACCTATACCGCCCTTCTGGCGTTCAAGGTGAGACCAGCCGCGCACTAAGCGCGTCGCTAGATGTTTGAGCTGAGCCAGCTCCACTTGCAGCTTGCCCTCGAAGGTGCGGGCACGCTGCGCGAAAATATCGAGAATGAGTCCGGTACGATCGAGCACGCGACATTTGAGCTCGCGCTCGAGGTTACGCTCCTGCACCGGGGAGAGGGGATGGTTGAACAGAACCACTTCTGCCTGCTTGTCCACCACCCCCTGCCGCAGTTCTTCGACCTTACCGGAACCAACGAAAAACTTAGGATCCGGACGATCGCGCGAACCGCCCACCATGGCTACCGGGGTAACTCCCGCGGACAGTGCAAGCTGATGGAACTCATCCCGATTCTCGGACCTCTTGCCCGAACGCAGATCCAGCTGTACGAGTATTACTCGTGTGCCGGTTTGCGGTCTTTCAAACAAGAGGGCGACATCCCCCACGCCGGGAGTCAATCGCCACTATGCGCTTCATCCGACAGCGGCGTTTTGATATTGCGGGCGGGAACAATGGTGGAAATTGCGTGCTTGTAAACCATCTGGCTCACGGAATTCTTGAGCAGAACGACGAACTGATCGAAGGATTCGATCTGCCCCTGCAACTTGATACCGTTGACGAGGTAGATCGATACCGGCACATGCTCCTTGCGAAGTGCATTCAAGAAGGGGTCCTGCAAGCTCTGCCCTTTGGCCATTTCTAATTCTCCTTATTGTCGCCCTGTGCCGATCCGCTGATTCCAGAGCTCGAGGCCAGTCAGGCCCTCTTGCCCCGTAATGGAGCGATTCTATCACTTCTATTCAACGGTCGGATATCTGAGGGCGGTTGCTATGAATTTCAATACGTTGTCTACCAAACCTGGAGTCTCTACCGCAAATGTTGCAGGTACTGTTTCAGACCGCAGCCAATTCAACTGACGGCGAGCAAGCTGACGGGTTGCAGCAATTGCCGCACACACCGCCTGCTCGAGCGCCACTTGCCCTGTCACGCATTGCCAAAGCTGACGGTAACCCACCGTTCGCAATGACGGCATCAACGGATCGAGATCACCGCGCCGATGCAAGGCCTCGACTTCGCCGAGTAGCCCTTGCTCCATCATACGGTGAAAGCGTTGCTCGATATTGCGGTGCAACGCCGCTCGGTCGGATGGCAGAACGTGGATTTTGACCGCGCTGAACGGCATCGGTTCAGCGCGCGCTGCATCTTGCAGCTCACTCATGGCGCAGCCGGTGAGTTCGAAAACTTCGAGCGCGCGCTGAATGCGCTGTGGATCATGCGGATGAATACGCGCCGCCGCACGTGGATCGATGCTGGCAAGACGCGCATGCAGCGCCGGCCAGCCCTGTTCTTTTCCTTCAAGCTCAAGGCGAGCACGCAGTTCCGCATCAGCCGCAGGCATCGCCGACAGCCCGCGCTCAAGCGCGCGGAAATAAAGCATCGTCCCGCCAACCAGCAGCGGCACGCGTCCAGCCGCTTGCACCTGCGCGATTTCATGCAGCGCATCTGCGCGAAAACGTGCCGCGGAATAAGGCTCGGCCGCATCGCAGATATCGATCAGCCGGTGAGGCGCTACGCGCCGCAGCGCCGCATCCGGCTTGGCGGTACCGATATCCATGCCTCGATATACCATCGCCGAATCGACACTGATGATTTCGCACGGCAAACGCCGCACGATCTCAAGCGCGAGATCGGTCTTGCCACTCGCCGTCGGACCCGTGAGAAAAATCACCGTCACGCTATCCCTCTGACGCAACAGCTCAGACCAGGAATCATGTTTGAACCCGAGGTGGATGAGACAACGAGCAGGAAAAAAACAGATGGCGGTGGGTCAGGGATTCGAACCCTGGAAGGAGTTGCCCCCTTGCTAGTTTTCAAGACTAGTGCCTTCAACCGCTCGGCCAACCCACCTGATTTATTCCCGCATCCCCGCAGCGGTCTTGATGCCGGGGGACAGCTTGTCCGGGGCGCTCATTCTACAATCAACGCGTCTGAAATAAAGGGCTTGACTGAAAACGGGCGGCCTGCGCCCTTGATCTCCTGCTGCTACGGCCTATATATTGAACAATATTCAATCGACAGGAGTGCCAATCGAGATGTTGCCCAATACTACAGCGCGCATGCCGTCAGCGGTGCTCAGCGAAAACAAGCTGATCCGCAACACCTACACGCTGCTGTCGATGACCTTATTATTTAGCGCCCTGACCGCAGGCATTTCGATGGCGCTGAATCTGCCGCACCCCGGAATGATCATCACGATGGTCGGTTATTTCGGCCTGCTGTTCCTGACCTACAAGCTGCAGAACAGCGCCTGGGGTCTGGCGGCGGTGTTTGCGTTGACAGGTTTCATGGGACTGACGCTCGGCCCGATCGTGGGCGCTTATCTGGCGCTGCCCAATGGGGATCAACTGGTGATGACCGCTCTCGGCGGCACTGGCGTCATTTTCCTCGGCTTGTCCGCTTATGCGCTCACCACGCGCAAGGACTTCAGCTTCCTCGGCGGCTTCCTGTTTGTTGGCATCCTGGTGGCCTTCCTCGGTGGCCTGGCGGCAGTGATCTTCTCGCTACCCGCAGTGAGCCTCGCGATCTCGGCGATGTTCATTCTGCTGATGTCGGGCTTCATCCTCTACCAGACCAGCCAGCTGATTCATGGCGGCGAAACCAACTACATTCTTGCCACCGTTTCGCTGTACGTCAGCATCTACAATCTCTTCACCAGCCTGCTACACCTGCTGGGCGCTTTCAGAGAAGAGTAAACAGACTCATCTGCATCACTAAAAGGCCCCTTATGGGGCCTTTTTCTTTCCTACCCCGCCCGCTCGTAATATTTTAGTTGCCTTCTTCATACGAGCGGACTAGTCTTCCTACACTACTCTTGTTAGGAGGATAGGTCATGAAACAGTCGCTATTCAGTCGGTTCCAGCAACGATTCTTTCCCCACCTTTCTTCAGATAGGAGCAAATGCTGCCGATCAAAGCACCCGCAAGATGACGCCGCGCATGAGGGTTTCAGAACCGTCCGGGGACGTGGACCGTTTTTGCTATCCTATGACGGGCGTGTGATCCCGTTACGCAAGGCACGTTTCTTGCGAGGACGTTAAGCGGTTTGCCTGCGCGCAAGCCGCATGTTTCTACCACCAAAGGAGAATCAATCATGGGCAATCACGAGCACGGACACGAGCACCAGCACGATCACAAGCATGCACATAGCCATGATCATGTGCATCCGGACGGCACCAAGCACGCGCATCCGCACGAGCATCAACATGCTCACGGCCACGAACATGCGCATTCTCACCCGCATGATCACGGCAACGACAGCGGCCATTCGCATCAGCATGCGGACAAGGAGCTGAGCGACCACGAGCACTCGCACGCCGGTCACGACAAAGAGCCGCACACTCACGGCCATTGATTTTGCTGCTTGTAAAACCAGATCTCTGCGCCGCCTCAGCATAACCCTGAGGCGGCGTAGAATGCGGGTCTACTTCCCCACCAACCCTTCCTGAACGAGTACTGCGGCGCGCGTGAGACCGCTGCCAATATCGCGCTTCATTTCAAGCACGCCTCGCCGTCGCCGCAGACCGGTGCGACGCAATTGCAGCATCAGCCGGGGATGCAAGCCGCAGATAATCACCGCCACATTCTTGCGTCCGATATGCGCGATCATTTCCTGCAATAACACACTCGCGGTCATATCGAGCATCGTCACATCGCTCATATCGAGCATAACCACTTTTTTATCTGACATCGGCGTTTC
>JAITWN010000063.1 GCA_031285245.1 Chromatiales bacterium
TGATGTGTTTCTAAGCCGGGCATATACACGGCGATAGATGTTATGGATTTCTGCGCCAAAGCAGACTAGCTGCACCTGTCTGATGGGGCGGCTGCGCTCACTGCCGAGAAAGCTCAACGTCGTGTCGATGGCGATGCAGGCGGCCTGATCGACGGGATAACCGTAGATGCCGCAACTGATGGCAGGAAAAGCGATGGTGCGAAGATCATGTTCGGCGGCGAGCGTGAGTGAACTTAAATAGCAAGAAGCAAGCATTTCTGCTTCGCCATGCGATCCTCCGCGCCACACTGGACCAACGGTGTGAATGATATTTTTCGCCGGCAGACGATAGCCAGCGGTAATCCTCGCCTCGCCGGTCGGGCAACCACCCAACGTGCGGCACTCTTCCAGTAATGCTGGCCCCGCGGCGCGGTGAATGGCGCCATCAACGCCGCCTCCGCCGAGTAAGGTTTCATTGGCAGCATTGACGATGGCATCTACCTTGATGACAGTGATGTCGCCGCTAACGATGATGAGTCGTTGCGCGGCATTCAGTGCAGGATTGAATTTATCCGGAGAAGGCATGCGCTAGAATATATGCCAAGCGCTGTAGCTTGTATACCAAGCTCATACAGCATTCCTTGTAGCGAATCGATAAGCATCATGAGTAACAACGACCGACCACTAAGCAAAAAATCCACTCGCTCCGACATCGATGCTTTTGTGCACAAGATGGCGAGCGTTCCTGCGCAGCGTGCAGGTGGCAGATGTGGTCGCCTCATCTTCGCACTCGATGCTACCGCCAGTCGGCAATTGACTTGGGATCAGGCTTGCCACATTCAGGCAGAAATGTTTGAGCAGACGGCGCAGCTCGGTGGCCTTGAAATTCAATTGTGTTATTTCCGCGGCTTTCGCGAGTTTGAAGTGTCGGCATGGACGAAAGATGCACTCGCGCTGCGCCGCATGATGACCACAGTGGACTGCCGCGCCGGCCACACGCAGATCGAACGCGTGCTCAAGCATGCCGCGCGCGAAGCAGGTGCCAAGCCGGTCGATGCTTTGATCTACGTTGGCGATAGCATGGAGGAAAGCTTCGATACGCTGGCTCATGAAGCCGGTCGACTCGGACTGCTCAAAATACCGGTTTTCATGTTTCACGAAGGCAGCAATGCCATCGCCGCGCGCGTCTTTGCGGAAATCGCGCGCTTGAGTGGTGGCGCCTGCTGCGCTTTTGATGCCGGCAGTGCCGAGGAGCTGCGCGTGCTGCTCGGTGCAGTAGCGATCTATGCGGCTGGCGGTCGCAAGGCGCTTGCTGACTACAGCCAGAGCAATAGCAAGCGCAATTCTGCTGTGCAGCAGATCCTGCATCAGCTTCCGGGTCCGAGTGGCGCCGGGGAAAAATGAACGCGCGGCTTTATCTCATCCTTGGCCTCATGGTGCTCGTGCTCGGATTTTTGGCGGGGCGCTGGTTTCTGCGTACGCCTGCGCCTGTTGTGGCAAAAGTCTTGCGTCGCGCTGTGCCCGTGGCAGTTATCGCAATCCTTGTGCTGCTTACTGTTACCGCGCGTCTCAATGCGCTTTATGCGCTGATCGGCGGCGTGTTTGCCGCGCTACCACGTCTGCTTTTACTCGCTCCCCTGCTCCTCGGTTTATATCGGCGCTATCGCGCTCGGCGCAGCTCAAAGCCGCACACTCGCCCTGCCGGCTCTGATTCTGGTTCCGGACAAAGCTCACAGGTCGAAGCACGCTTCGTGCGCATGTCGCTCGATCACGATAGCGGCGTCGCTTCAGGTACGGTACTCGAAGGCCGTTTCAAAGGTGCGCATCTGCATGAGCTTACGCTTGCACAGCTCATCGAACTGCTGCGCGAGTGCCGTTTGCACGATGAAGAGTCGGCGCGATTGGTGGAAGCTTTTCTCGATCGCATGCACGCTGATGAATGGCGCAGCACATGGGATGCCAAGGCCGCGAGCGATAGCGGCGCACCTGCTGCTCACGATATGAGCGTCGAAGAAGCCTTTGAGGTGCTTGGCTTGCAGCGAGGCGCCAATGAGGATGAGATCACCAACGCCCATCGCCGCTTGATGCAGAAATTTCATCCCGATCGTGGCGGCGGTGTTTATCTCGCCGCGCTTATCAATCAAGCCAAGGATGTTCTGCTCAAAGCGCGCCGGCAGGTGAATTAGCGACGCGCCCTTGATCTCGATTAGGAAATGCTTTTTTGAAAGCACCACTAGCCGGTTTTATTTCCCCCTCTCCCGCGTGCGGGGAGAGCGTAGCGAGGGGGCAGCCGGTTGGGGGAGAGGGCACAGCGCGGCGACTTCATCGTCGTCATTTTGTTAGACGCTCTCAGCGTTCAAATACCGCGATGGATTCGACGTGGCTGGTGTGAGGAAACATATCGAGCACGCCGGCGTGAGTGAGGTGATATTTGCGGGCATTGACCAGATATTCGGCATCACGCGCTAACGTCGCTGGATTGCAGGAAACATAGACCATGCGTTGCGGCGGCTCTTTGGGCAGATGCTTGAGCACTTCGATCGCGCCGCTGCGCGGTGGATCGAGCAGTAAGCGATCCGGACGAATATCACGCCACAAGGCTTGCGCCTCGGCTTCGTCATAGAGATCAGCCTGACGAAATTCAGCATTGATGATGTCGTTGCGACGCGCGTTGTTACGCGCGGCTTCGATCAAACGCAAATCCGCTTCGACACCGACGACTCTTGCCGCGCGCCGCGCGAGCGGTAGCGTGAAATTGCCAAGTCCGCAGAAGAGATCGAGCACTGTGTCGTTGCTGCTCACATCGAGCAGTGCAACCGCTTTATCGATTACCAGCTGATTGATGGCGGCATTCACCTGAATGAAATCTGTGGGCTGAAAAGCCATTTCCAAATCAAACGCTGGCAAAGCATAAGTCAGCGGCCCGGGAGCGACCGGCCAGAGCGGCGTTACGCTATCTGGCCCGCCTGCCTGCGAGTAGATGCGTATGCCATGGGTTTTGCCAAAAGTGATGAGACGCTCCTGATCGCTCTCGCTGAGCGGCACGAGATGGCGAAATACTAGCGCGGCTTCTTCATCACCGCAGGATGATTCGATCTGTGGCACGCGCTCGCGACAGGACAATCCGCTGATCAGTTCCACCAGCGCCGGCAGCAGGCGCGAAATGCGTTGATCAAGGATGAGGCAGTCCGAAAGTGGTGTCAGATAGCTGCTGCGGCGTTCGCGAAAGCCAACAATGATACCGCCCTTGGCGGGCACATCGCGCGCGCCAAGGCGTGCGCTGCGACGATAATGCCAGGCCTCAGCGCGCGTCGGTGCCAACCACTCGCTCGGAGTGATGTCACCGAAACGTTGTAGTTTCTCGCGCAGCAGCGCTTCTTTTTCCCTGATCTGCGCTAATGGCTCCAGATGCTGTAGGCTGCATCCGCCACAGATGCCAAAGTGCGGGCATGGCGGCTCGACGCGTTCAGGTGAGGCTTCGAGCACGGCGACGACGCGGGCGTGATCGTAGTGCCGTTTGCTCTTTTCGAAAGCGATGCGCACCCATTCCCCTGGCAGCCCACCAGAGACGAAAGCTACTTTGCCATCGATGCGAGCAAGGCCACGGCCGTCATCACTCAAGGCTTCGATCCGCGCCTCAACCTCAGGTGGCGTTGGCCGAGTCCGAGCTTTCACGCGTTCGCGTCTTCCAATTGCCATAGCAGTACTACACTCCTCAAAGCCAATCTATGTTGACGCCGAGCATCTGCACGTCAGAGGTTTCTTCGATCAGTTTGGCCACAGCCTGAAGACTGCGTTCGAGATGTCCGCGATCATTGCTGACCATTGCCACTGCAATCGTCGCGCGTTGCCATTCATCGAGAAAATCAATCTCGGCAACCGATGCGTTGAACTTCGCGCTCAGCCGATCCTTGATACTCTTGATCACGCGACGCTTGGATTTGAGCGAATCAGACCAGGGCACCATCAGTTCGGCGGTGAGTAATGCAACCCAAGCGTGATGATTGGCTGGCATGAGGCGGCGCGTGAGATCCGCGAGAGATCAGGGCTTCAGGCGAAACCGCCTGCGCGTCCTACGGTGACGAGCACGACGATGAGCAAGCCAAGCGTGAGGTTGATTCCAACCAGACGACGGATGCTGGCGAGTGCTTTGGCGCCAGCTGCCCAGTCTTGCATCATCACTGCCGCGCGTAGCTGGCGCCAGGGCGCGAAATAAACGTGCAGATACAGCATCACCATCAATACGCCGAGCGCGAGCATCAGATGTACATAAAGCGGGCTTGTACCCATGCCACCGAACTTGTGGAAGATCAGTCCGAGTCCAGTCAGCGGTAACAGAATGGCGATCGCCCAAACCCAGCGGAAAAAACGCGTGAAAACCTGCGCCCACAGCGTGAGTCGCTGGGAAGGTTCGAGGCTGAGCGCGGCGGG
>JAITWN010000088.1 GCA_031285245.1 Chromatiales bacterium
ACCCGTTTTGAGGACGTCGTCACCGGCCTTGAGAAAACCCGCTGGGCTTTGGAGCAGGAGAAAAAGCAGGCGCATCATCATCACTAGCTAGTCTGAAGTTCTCCCCGATATCTGGAAAAAAAGGCCTGCCTTCATCAAGGAAGGCAGGCCTGCTGTAAACGCAGTTTTTTAGAATCTCAGATCTGCGGTTACGAAGGCGCTGCGCCCAGGCCCCGGAATGAAGTGGCCACCGCCAACGTTGGCGACATAGGCCTCGTCGGTCACGTTGTCGACATTCAGGCGCAGGGTGATGGCATCATTCACCGGATAGGACGCCATCAGCGAAGTCACTGTATAGCTTGGTGCGCGGGTGATGTTGGTGGTGTTGCGATAGACCGCATCCATGTATTGGACGCCACCGCCAATGGTGAGATTGAAGGGCAGGCGATAGGTGGTCCACAGGTTATAGGATGTCTCCGGGGTCAACGCCAGGCTGTTGTTGACTTCGCTGCTGAGCGCCGATGCCTTGATGTCGCTATCCATCCAGGCTGCGCCAGCGAATACCTGCCATTCTTGCGTGATATTGCCGCTGATGCCAATTTCCACGCCATCGACGATCTGCTTGCCATCCAGCACGAAGGGAAGATTGTTGGCGCTGTCACGCGTGCGGGCGTTGGTTTTCTCGGTGCGGAAAATCGCCGCGTTCAGTGACAAACGGTTATCCAGCACTTCCCATTTGGTGCCAAGCTCCAGGCTGCGGCTTTTCTCCGGGGCGAGACGGGTGTTGTTCGCTGAAGTGCCATCAGCGCTGAGCTGTGGCCCCGCATTGGCAGCGTCGAACGAAGGGTCGACCGATGTGCCAAAGCCAAGATAGATCGTGCCGTTGGTGCGGGGCTTGTAGGCAATGCCAGCTTGCCAGGTCAGCGTGTCTTGCGACTGTTTCAAATCAAGGATCGATGCGCCCGTGATGGCGTCGTTCTGTCGGTAGGTGACATCGTAACTATCAGCGCGTACGCCGCCATTGATCAGCCAGGCCTCGCTGAGGGCGATGGTGTCAAAGACGTAGATCGCAAGATCATCGACCTGCGCCTTGCTCGGGTCGCCAGTAATGGCCGGCATCGGGCCGTTCGGCGCGTGGTTCGGATTGGGATTGAGCGGGTTGCTGATTGGTGGCTGGTTATCGGTCTGCGCGCTGTTGCGGTTGCTGGTCTGCTCGCGCGAAATTTCAACGCCGGTCACGAGATCATGTCGCAGGCCGGCGGTGTCAAATGAGACGGTGAGGCTGGTCTGGTTGGCGATGACTTCGCTGCCTTGCTCGCGACGTTGCAACTGGCGATTCGGCGGACGCGGTGAGGTCGTTGCGGAATTGCGCTGCGTATCGATGTAACGCGTGACGTTTTGCAGCCGCAGTGCGTTGCTGAAATCGTGTTCGATGCGAACAGTGCTGGCGTCGGTATCGATATCTTCGAAGTCGTAGTTCTTCAAGCCGTAGAAATTACTGCGTGTGGCTTTGTTTTTGAGCAGCGCGAGGCCGTCGTTGCCATCGTCGGTTACGTTGTTGCCGTCGAGATCAATGCCATCGAGGTTGGCGGGCAGGCCGTAGTCGGGCACGTTGTCCTGTTTCATCTTCATGTAATTGGCGCTGATACGCGTGGGCGTGCCGAGGCCGATGGCGAAGGAGGGTGCGACTCCCCAGCGGTTGTTGGTGACGACATCACGACCGGAAACATCAGCGTCGTGATACATGAGGTTGAGGCGCATCGCCATGCTGTCGCCGATCGGGCGATTGATGTCAGCGGTAGTGCGCACGTAGTTTGCGCTGCCAGCGCCGATCGACGCTTCGTTGAAGCTCTCAAGCGTTGGCATCTTGCTTACCTGATTGACGAAGCCGCCCGTGGTGCTGCGTCCCATCACCGCCGCGCTTGGTCCTTTGGCGACTTCGACCTGTTCGAGATTGAAGACATCACGCGCGTAAGTGCCGGTGTCGCGGACACCATCGATGAGTAGGCTGTTGCGGGCGCTGAAACCGCGCATGGTGAAGTTCTGGTCTCCGGTGACCGCACCGGCTTCGCCAGCCTGGAAAGTGATTCCTGGAGTGTTGCGCAGCGCATCGCGCAGTGTCGCTGCGCCCTGATCCTGCAGCAGCTCCTCGGGGATGACGGTGATGGTCTGCGTGGTGTCGAGCAGGGGTTGCGTGAATTTGGAGCTTGAGACTTCATCGATTTTATAACCATCGATCGTGGCAGTGACCTTGATGGTTGGCAAATGCTCAATCGCTTCTTCGTCGCAGGCAAAGGCGTTGGTGCAGGGGGGGAGCACAGTGATCAGCATGGCTGCGACCAGCGGTCGGCGTTTGAAGTGCGGCATTCGATTTCTCTCCCGATTAAGCAAGCAAATTTTCAGATTCAGATCAGATAAGAAACTTTTGTTGTGATGAATCTACCGGTGCCCAAGCGACTCATCTTGAATGTAAGCTGAAAAGATCTTAATGAGAATCTTTCTTACTTTCAATTAATATTTGCTTTATTGATGATTCGCCGCTGCGCTGGTGTTTGGGCGCCTGGTGCTCGATGATCTGGTGAAGAGCGGGTGCTATCGCTGTGATGTTTATTGACCTCGACAAACGCGCGACCGGGTTTTGCAGGTGCCTGATCTCAAGCGCTTTTTGTTAAGTTAAGTCTTTATTGAAAAAAGAAAATCATCTTCCTATAATAGCGAACCCCGAAATCGGGGATGCCCGCAGGTGTAAGAGCGCGGCAGGCGGGTTAGCCAATGGTTAATGGCTGTTCGCAGTCAAGGCGCGTGGCGCAGCGTACCGCTGCCGCGCGAGGATTCGGAAGTGGGCCTACGGCCCACTTTTTGTTTTTAGCATCGGCGAGTACCAATGCTGAACGCCAGATGCCTGGGGATGTTCGAGAAATGAGAGCGTGCAGCGGTCAGGGATTGCAGGCCTTGCTGGAACCGGCGGTGAATGTGCTCGGCTGCGAACTGGTTGCGATCGAGCATCTGTCGCAAGGCAATAGGCAGATCCTGCGGGTCTATATCGATACCGAGGCTGGGGTTACGGTGGACGATTGCGAACGCGTCAGCCATCAGATCAGCGGCGTGCTCGATGTGGAAGATGCCATCGAAGGACGTTATGTCCTTGAGGTGTCTTCACCGGGGCTAGATCGGCCGCTTAGTGCCGCGCGTGATTTCGAGCGCTTCAGTGGTCAGGAAGTGCGTCTGCGTACGGATATGCCGATCAATGGGCAACGCAATTTCAAGGGATTGTTGCGCGGTATGCGCGGCAAAGAGGTAGTGCTGGAAATGGATGGACAGGAAATCACGCTGCCGCTCGATCGCATTGAGAAAGCGCGTCTGATTCCGGACCTCTGATTCTGATGCAATACGGAACCAGCGTTTGCAGGGGCGTTTGAGATGAGCAAAGAAATATTGATGGTCGTCGATGCGGTGT
>JAITWN010000097.1 GCA_031285245.1 Chromatiales bacterium
AGATGTGTCGCCGCGGGCTTTACTTTATACTGCGCCGCCATGGAACTCACCTCAAAACAGCGCACTCATCTGCGCGCACTCGCTCACTCGCGCCAACCCGTGGTCACCACGGGCCAGAAAGGTCTCACACCAGCGGTACTCAGTGAAATCGATCAGGCGCTCGCCCATCATGAATTGGTGAAAATACGCCTCAATTCAGGCGATCGCGAGGAGCGCGAAGCGATGACGCGCGAGATCTGTGAGAAAACCGCGAGCGCCTGGGTGCAGAATATCGGCAGAATCGCCATCGTCTACCGCGCGGCGGAAAAACCAGTGATTACGCTGAGCTAAAGCGTTATTCGTAGCGAATCGCGACGATTTCGTATTCCCGCTTGCCGCCCGGCGCATCCACTATGGCGGCATCGCCTTCCAAACGACCGATCAATGCGCGCGCAATCGGTGAGCTAACCGAAATACGACCGGCTTTGATGTCGGCCTCATCTTCACCGACGATCTGGTAGCAAACTTCTTTGCCATTGTCGTCCATCAGATCAACCGTGGCACCGAATACAACCTTGCCACCGGCATTGATCTTGGTAACGTCGATGATTTCGGCATTCGACAGCTTCGATTCGATTTCGGCGATACGCCCTTCGATGAAACCCTGCTGCTCTTTGGCGGCATGATACTCGGCGTTTTCCTTCAGATCGCCATGCTCACGCGCTTCGGCGATTGCCTGGATGACACGCGGCCGGCGCACGGTCTTGAGCTCATGCAGTTCCTGACGCAGGCGCTCGGCGCCCTGCACGGTCATGGGGACTTTCTTCATGCGTGCTCCGTAAGTTCCTGCAATGCAGTCACGCGCAACTCACCCGATTGCTTGAGTGCAAGGCAAGTCGCGCGGGCGCCTGCCATCGTCGTTGAATAAGCCACCTTGCGATGCAGCGCTGCACGCCGGATCTCATAAGAATCGGCGATCGCCTGCTTGCCTTCGGTAGTATTGATGATGAGGCTGATCTCGTCGTTCTTGATCATATCGACGACGTGCGGCCGGCCCTCACCCACCTTGTTCACCTTGGCGCACGGCACTCCGGCGAGCTCAAGGGTTTTGGCCGTGCCGCGAGTCGCCACCAATTCAAAACCGAGCGCGACAAGATCGCGAGCAACCGGCACCGCACCTTGCTTGTCTGCGTCACGCACGCTGAAAAATGCCCGTCCGCCACGCGGCAGATCAATCCCTGCCGCCTGCTGCGATTTGGCAAAAGCCTCAGCGAAGGTCTCGCCGATCCCCATGACTTCACCAGTCGACTTCATTTCTGGCCCCAAAATGGGATCGACGCCAGGGAACTTGTTGAAGGGGAACACCGCTTCCTTCACTGAGAAGAAGCTCGGCACGACTTCGCGCGTGATGCCCTGCTCTTTCAAAGAACGGCCGGCCATGCAGCGCGCACCGATCTTGGCGAGCGACACGCCGCAAGCCTTGGAAACAAAAGGCACGGTGCGCGCAGCGCGCGGATTGACCTCGAGCACATAGATAGCTTCGCCCTTGATCGCAAACTGCACGTTCATCAAACCGATCACGCCAAGACGCTGCGCCAGCAGCACCACCTGACGACGCATCTCATCTTGTATCGCCGGGCTCAAGGTGAACGGCGGCAGCGAACACGCAGAATCTCCCGAGTGCACGCCAGCCTGTTCGATGTGCTCCATGACGCCACCGATGACGACATCGCGCCCATCGCTGACCGCATCGACATCGACTTCGATCGCATCATCGAGGAAGCGATCGAGGAGTACCGGCGACTCATTGGATACCGCCACCGCCTCACGCATATAGCGCGCGAGATCCTCTTCGTTGTACACGATCTCCATGGCGCGACCACCGAGCACGTAGGATGGCCGCACGACCAGCGGGAAACCGATTTCCGCCGACAAGCGCAGCGCCGCTTCGGTCGTGCGCGCGGTGCGATTGGGCGGCTGACGCAGGCCGAGCTCTTCGATCAAGCCCTGAAAGCGTTCACGATCTTCCGCGATATCGATGGCGTCGGGGCTGGTGCCGATGATGGGCGCACCAGCCTTTTCGAGCGCACGCGCAAGGCGCAGCGGCGTCTGGCCACCATACTGCACGATGATGCCCGCAGGCTTTTCGACTGCAACGATCTCAAGCACATCTTCGAGCGTCAGCGGCTCGAAATAGAGTCGATCAGACGTATCGTAATCGGTGGAAACCGTCTCGGGATTGCAGTTGACCATGATGGTCTCGACGCCATCCTCGCGCAGCGCGAGCGCGGCATGCACGCAGCAATAGTCGAATTCGATGCCCTGACCAATGCGATTGGGCCCGCCACCGAGCACCATGATCTTGCGTCCCACACGCGGCGCCGCCTCGCATTCATCTTCATAAGTGGAATAGAGATAGGCCGTAGCAGCGAGGAATTCTGCGGCGCAAGTATCGACGCGCTTATATACCGGTCTCACGCCGAGCTCAGCGCGACGCGCACGCACCGCATGCTCATCACAAGCGAGCAGACGCGCCAAACGACGATCTGAAAAACCCTTGCGCTTGAGCGCATAAAGCTCATCACGCGTGAGCGCGGCGAGGCTGCGTCCGCGCAGCGAATCCTCAATCGTTATCAACTCTGCGATCTGCGCCAGGAACCAGGGATCGACATGGCTGAGCTCGTTGACCCGCTCCACATCCATGCCGAAGCGGAAAGCGTCAGCAAGATAGCGGATGCGCTCAGGACCTGGGCTGCGCAGTTCCTGCACCAGCACGGTCTCGGCTTCCTGCGGGTCGATGCCCGCGGGCAGGATCTCATCGAGCCCGTCGATACCGGTCTCCATACCGCGCAACGCTTTTTGCAACGATTCCTGGAAGCTGCGCCCCATCGCCATCACTTCGCCCACCGATTTCATCTGCGTCGTCAAACGCGAGTTGGCACGCGGGAATTTCTCGAAAGCAAAGCGCGGAATCTTGGTAACGACGTAATCGATCGTCGGCTCGAAAGCGGCCGGGCCGACACCGCCGGTGATCTCATTGCGTAGTTCATCGAGGGTGTAGCCGACAGAAAGCTTCGCCGCCACGCGCGCGATCGGAAAACCGGTCGCCTTGGAAGCAAGCGCGGAAGAGCGCGATACGCGCGGATTCATCTCGATGACCAACATGCGGCCATCGTGCGGATTGATCGCGAACTGCACGTTCGAACCACCGGTGTCAACACCGATACGGCGCAGCACCGCAATCGATGCATCGCGCAAACGTTGATATTCCTTGTCGGTGAGCGTCTGCGCGGGCGCGACCGTGATCGAGTCACCGGTGTGCACCCCCATCGCATCGAGATTTTCGATCGAGCAGATGATGATGCAGTTGTCGCTGCGATCACGCACCACTTCCATCTCGTATTCCTTCCAGCCGAGCACCGACTCCTCGATGAGAAGTTCGTGCGTCGGTGAAAGATCAAGTCCGCGTTCGCAGATCTCAACGAACTCTTCGCGGTTATAGGCGATACCACCACCGGATCCGGCAAGCGTGAAAGACGGACGAATGATGGTCGGGAAGCCAACACGGGCCTGCACCTGCAAGGCTTCTTCCATGCTGTGCGCGATGGCGGCGCGCGGACACTCAAGGCCGATCTCGCCCATGGCAACACGAAAACGCTCGCGATCTTCCGCGGTATCGATCGCTTCCTGTGAAGCGCCGATCATCTCAACGCCAAAGCGCGCGAGCACGCCTTCGCGCGCGAGATCGAGCGAGCAATTGAGCGCGGTCTGCCCACCCATGGTGGGCAGCAAAGCGTCGGGACGTTCCTTCTCGATGATCGCAGCCACCGTGCGCCAGTTGATCGGCTCGATGTAGGTCGCGTCCGCCATGCTCGGATCGGTCATGATGGTGGCCGGATTCGAGTTGACCAGAATGACGCGATAGCCCTCTTCGCGCAGCGCCTTGCAGGCTTGCGCGCCTGAATAATCGAACTCGCAGGCCTGCCCGATGACGATGGGGCCAGCGCCGATGATGAGGATGCTCTTGATATCAGTACGCTTGGGCATGTCAGGGTTTCTTGCTCTGCATCAGTTCGACAAAGCGATCGAACAGCATGGTGATGTCATGCGGCCCCGGACTGTCCTCCGGATGACCCTGGAAGCCAAAAGCCGGCACGTCGGTACGCGCGATGCCCTGCAGGCTGCCATCGAACAGCGATCGATGCGTGGCCTTGAGATTCGCGGGCAGCGTCGCTTCATCGACCGCGAAGCCGTGATTCTGACTGGTGATGTAAACGATCTTGCGCTCGATATCGAGCACGGGATGGTTTGCGCCGTGATGGCCGAATTTCATTTTGAGCGTGCGCGCGCCGCTTGCGAGCGCCAGCAACTGATGCCCGAGGCAGATACCGAACATCGCAGTGCCGGTCTTGAGCAGCTCACGAATGGAAGCGATGGCGTAATCACAAGCGCCTGGATCACCGGGGCCATTGGAAAGAAAAACGCCATCCGGGTGCATCGCGAGCACATCCGCGGCGGGCGTTTGCGCTGGCACCACCGTCACGCTGCAACCGCGATCGACGAGCAAACGCAGGATGTTGTATTTGACGCCGAAATCGTAGGCAACGACTTTGAAACGTGCAGAGGAAGCCTGACGCACGCCGCTGGTGCGCAAACTGTGCGTGCCCTGCGTCCATTCATAGCTGCGCGCCACGCTTACCTCACGCGCGAGATCACGTCCTTCAAGACTCGGCAGCGCACGCGCAGCAGCAATTGCTGCTTGCTCATCGATGCCATCACCAGCGACGATGCAACCGTTCTGCGCACCGCGTTCACGCAGCAAGCGCGTGAGACTCCGCGTATCGATATCGGCGATCGCCACCACGCGGTGCCGGCGCAGATAATCTGGCAGTGTTTCACGTGAGCGCCAGTTGCTCGCCACCAGCGACAGATTACGAATCACCATCCCCGCGCAATACACACGGCCCGACTCCTCGTCGTCCGGATTGCTGCCGGTATTGCCGATGTGCGGATAAGTGAAAGTGACGATCTGACCATGATAGGAGGGATCAGTGAGTACCTCCTGATAGCCAGTCATGGCGGTGTTGAAAACCACTTCGCCGACTGTCTGCCCCACAACGCCAATGGAGACGCCCCGGAACAAGGTGCCATCCGCGAGCGCCAACAAGGCCGGTTGTTGCAGGGGCATGATGTCTCCAGACATACGAAAGGGACGGTCGTTGCGACCCTCCCGAAAAATTCGGCCGATTCTACCCGATGGCTGAGGAGGTGTCCAACGACGACGACAGGCGCTGCCGGGGCAATCACCGGAGC
>JAITWN010000114.1 GCA_031285245.1 Chromatiales bacterium
GCCGCTGATGGCAGCATGCGCTGGGAAGCGCAGCTCAGCAGCGAAGTCGCAGCTCAACCGGTGGCGGCGCATGGTTTGGTCATTGCGGGTAGCAGCGATGGGCAAGTCTATGCCCTTGATGTGAATAGTGGTGCGGTGCGCTGGGTACAGGAAAGTTCGGTGCCGCCGCTCAGCCTGCGCGGCGCGAGCCGTCCGCTGATCGGTGACGGACAGGTTTTTGTCGGGCAGGCCACTGGCCGCTTGATTGCCATCACCACCGATACCGGCGAAGTCGCCTGGGAAACGGCGATCGGTATCGCCGAAGGCCGCTCTGAATTCGAACGTCTGGTCGATATCGATGCCGATCCGGTGTTCGCTGATGGCACGATCTACGCGGCTTCTTATCAGGCGCGTCTTGCCGCACTCTCGATGGCAAGTGGGCGTATCTTGTGGTCGCGCGATCTCTCCACGCACCTACCGCTGCTGCTTGCGGGCAACGTAATCTACGTGAGTACGGCTCAATCTGAAGTGATGGCGGTTGATCGTGCAAATGGCACGGTGCTTTGGCGACAGGGTGAGCTTGCCGGTCGCGCCATCACCGCGCCATTGCTGTTCAACGGGATGATCGCTGTTGGCGATAATGAAGGCTATCTGCATTTCATGTCGCCTGAAGATGGCCGCTTCGTTGGGCGCGTGCGCGTTAGCGAATCGCCGATCCTCGATGCGCCGCAGGTGGCGGGTGATCTGCTCTATGTCGTCGATGCGGGTGGCGCGTTGCAAGCGCTGAGGATGGCCGCGAGCCAACCATGAAGCCTGTCATCGCTCTTGTTGGCCGACCGAATGTCGGCAAGTCCACGCTGTTCAATCGCCTGACCGCCAGCCGCGATGCGCTGGTGTCGGATTTCCCCGGTCTCACGCGCGATCGCCAATATGGTCGTGGTCGTCTTGGTGGGCGGCCGTATATCGTCGTCGATACCGGTGGTCTCAGTGGTGAGCGCGAAGGCATCGATGTGCTGATGGCAGCGCAGGCGATGCGCGCGGTGGAAGAGGCTGATCTCGTCTTGTTCTTGGTCGATGGCCGTGCTGGCCTCACGGCTGCGGATGAAACCATTCTGCAACGTTTGCGCACTACCGGTAAAACGCTCGCGCTCGCGATCAACAAGACCGAAGGTGCCGATCCGTCATTTGCTGCCGGTGAGTTCGCGCGCCTCGGCGTTGCCGATGTCTACTGCATTTCCTCCGCGCATGGCGAGGGTGTTGCCAGCATGATGAGCGAAGCGCTGGCGCGCTTCCCGCAGGATGAAGACAGCGCTGCGCAAGAGGCTGAAGGCGTGCGCATCGCGCTCATCGGGCGCCCGAACGTTGGCAAATCCACGCTGGTCAATCGCATCCTCGGCGAAGAGCGCATGCTCACTTTCGACATGCCCGGCACCACGCGTGACAGTATCTTTGTGCCCTTCGAGCGCGATGGACGCGCTTATACGCTCATCGATACCGCTGGCGTGCGCCGCCGCGCGCGCGTGCATGAAGCGATTGAAAAATTCAGCATCGTGAAAACGCTGCAAGCGATGGAAGCCGCGCATGTCGTGCTGCTGGTGCTCGATGCGCGTCAGGGCATCGGCGAGCAGGATGCGCGTCTGCTTGGGCATGCGGTGGAAAGTGGGCGCGCGCTCGTCATCGCCATCAATAAGTGGGATGGCTTGTCGTCTGATGAGCGCGTGGTGATCAAGACCGCGCTCGATCGACGCTTGTCGTTCGTCGATTACGCTGAAGTGCATTACATCTCGGCGCTGCATGGTTCGGGCGTGGGGGATCTCTTTACTTCCATCGATAGCGCCTATGAAGCGGGCAACTGCTCACTGTCAACGCCGATGCTCACGCGTTTGCTGCAACGCGCCATCGAGCATCACGCACCGCCCTTGGTGCATGGCCGGCGTATCAAGCTGCGCTATGCTCACCAGGGCGGGCAGAATCCGCCGGTGATCATCATCCACGGCTCGCAGACGCACGCGGTGTCAGACAGCTATCGCCGTTACCTCGAAGGCGTTTTCCGCGGCGCGCTCGATCTCGCCGGCACACCAGTGCGCATCGAATTTCGCACCGGCGACAATCCTTATCGCCCGCGCAAGCCCGGCGCGGCTTCTGTAGATGGCGCATCGAAACGCCGACCAGTCAAAGCGCGCAGCGCGGCGGTTAAGAGTGGTGCGCCTAAAAAATCCACGGCGAAAAAATCCGCACCGCAGCAATCGGCATCAAAAAAATCTGCGCCCCGAAAGTCTGCGCCTAAAAAATCCGCAAGAACGCCAGCCAAGCCCGCTGCACGCAGATCCCCCCCCCGCGCAGGCAGAGCGCAAGCGAGCAGGAGCAGAGGCCGGCAGCGTTAACTAGGGGAGCGGGCCACCATACCTTGGGGGGTATGTGGTCAGGTGCCGATTAAAGCTTTACCTCGCCTCCAGCAGCGAACTCACCGACTCACCTGCGCCGCTCAATATCAGCAAGCCGAGCACGACGAAGATCGCTGCGGCGATGCCGTGTACCAGTCGCATGGGGAGTTTCGCAGCGAAGCGGTTGCCGATGAAGACGGCGGGTACGTTGGCGATCAGCATACCGAGTGTGGTGCCGGCGATTACTGATACCGGCGCGAGATAGTGCGCGGCGAGGGCGATGGTTGCGATCTGCGTTTTGTCGCCCATTTCGGCGAAGAAGAACGCGATCGCGGTGGCGATGAAGATGCCGGCGTTGCTGGTGATGCGTAGTTCATCCTCATCGATACGATCGGGAATTGCCATCCAGATTGCCATGGCGATGAACGACAGGCCGAGTATCCAGCGCAGTATGTCGGCGGGCAGTACCGTGCCGATCCAGGTGCCGAGTGTACCGGCCGCGGCGTGATTGAGCAGTGTTGCGCAGAGGATGCCGGTGACGATCGGCAGCGGTTTTCTGAAACGCGCTGCGAGCACGAGGGCGAGGAGCTGAGTTTTATCGCCGATTTCGGCGAGAGCGACCGACCAGGTTGAGACGAGAAAGGCTTCCAAGGGTTTCTTCCCGGGCCGGCGGCGGCTGACGAATGACCACGCGATCGCCCGGCCCATGCACAAGCGCGTGGTCAAAGGTCTCGCCAGGGCCGGATGATCCGGGACTGCCTGCGCCATGACCATGCGGTGGGACCGTTGATGATCAAGTATGTTGACGCAAGCCTCTTCTGTTACAAGAAGAGCGGCTACTCCCCAATGACGGCGCTTATTCTAGTTTAGGCGCGCGAGCTTTGTCGATCGCATCGATGATCGATGCGCGCGAAGTGCTCACAGCGTTTTCAGCAGCAGACCGAGCAGCGCGGCGCTCATCAGCACCGATAGCACGCCCCAGCCAATGCGCATAAGCGCGATGGCTGCCGCCACAGTGATTAGCGCTGCGGTGACGTCAAAACCTCCTGTGAAGCCTGCCGGCCACAGTGCGTGATAAGCGAAGAACACCGCGAGATTAAGGATCACGCCGACCACCGCTGCGGTAACCGCGGTGAGTGGTGCGCTGACTTTCAGATTGCCGTGCGTTGATTCCACCACTGGCCCGCCGGCGAGGATGAACACGAACGAAGGTAAAAAGGTAAACCAGGCGACCAGCAGCGCACCTGCCACGCCGGCTGTATACGCGAGCTCGGGACCGAAAGGCGCTTGCGCCTGTGCACCGACAAATCCGATGAAGGCAACGACCATGATGAGCGGACCAGGATTGCCTTCGCCGAGCGCGAGCCCGTCGATCATCTGCGCGGGCGTGAGCCAGCCGTAGTGCTCGATGGCGCCTTGGTAAAGATAGGGCAGCACCGCATAAGCGCCGCCAAAAGTGAGCAGCGCAGCCTTGGTGAAGAACCAACCCATCTGCGTGTAAATATGCTGCCAGTCGAGATACGCAATGAGCAGTGCCATCGGCAGTGCCCACAGAGCAAGGCCGATGACGACGGTGCGCGCGATCGCTTTGATGCGCAAAGCCGCATGCGCAGGCGGCGGCGTGTCATCATCGATCAGTGCGGCGGGGTGGCTGCTGGATGCAGAGAGCGGGGCATTCGCCATTTGAAAATATGCGGGCATGAAACGCCCACCTACAACGCCGATCAATATCGCGCTGGTGATGATGATGGGGAAGGGCAAACCAAGGCCAAAGATCGCAATGAACGCCAGCGCGGCGATCGCCCACAGCACGCGGTTTCGTAATACGCGCGATCCGATGCGATAAGTGGCGTGGATGACGATAGCGGTGATCGCGGGTTTGAGGCCGTAAAACAAGCCTGCTACGACGGGCGTTGCACCGAAGGCAACGTAGATTGCTGACATGGTGGTGACAAAACACAATCCAGGCAGCATGAATAATATGCCTGCGATGATGCCGCCCCAGGCGCGATGCATGAGCCAGCCAAGATAAGTCGCAAGCTGCATGGCTTCAGGCCCGGGGAGCAGCATGCAGAAATTGAGCGCATGGAGAAAACGCTTTTCACTGATCCAGTGACGCTGCTCGACCAACTCGCGATGCATGAGCGCAATCTGCGCAGTCGGGCCGCCGAAGCCGATGAAGCCAAGCTTCAGCCACAGCCGAAAAGCCTGCCAGAAGCCAATCGGTGAAACTGCGCGAGATTCAGTTGAGGTGCTGTCGTGGGGAGAGTTCACGCCAGCATGCTAGTTGATCGCTGCGTGGCGCGCTAGAGATGTTCTTCTCACTTGGGCCCAACACTAAACTCTGAGAGTCGCTGTTGGCGAGTCGCCTGACGAGAACCGTACGCCGCCAGGATGGCGAAAAGCGAGATTCGCCAACAGCGACCTCTAGCCACTGTCCATGTTGGGCTTCCTGCCTTGAAAGGTCCGCTGGGGATTCAGGAAGCTTTTGTCTTTTTCTCGTGATGTCTCACGATGCTTGGAGCGGGGGCCGGGGGTCTTTTTCGGGACCGTTGGCGCGCAGC
>JAITWN010000197.1 GCA_031285245.1 Chromatiales bacterium
GTCAAGATGCAGCTGGCATCATGACGTGCGAAGGTACCAAACTTCATCTGCGCAAAGACAATGGCCTGGTGCGCGATGTATTTAGCACCTCCGACATGATCAATCTGCCCGGTAATTACGGCATCGGTCATGTGCGTTATCCGACCGCGGGTTGCTCTTCTCCTGCCGAGGCGCAGCCGTTCTATGTCAATTCCCCTTACGGCGTCGCGCTGGCGCACAACGGCAATCTGACCAATGCTGCCAAGCTTAAGGAAGATCTCTTCCGCGATGACAAGCGTCACATCAATACCGAATCCGATTCGGAGATCCTACTCAATATCTTCGCCCATGAGCTGGCGCAGAGCGGCAAGATGCGTATCGATGAGGAGGACATCTTCAACGCGGTCGCCGGTGTTCATCGCCGCGCGCGCGGTGGCTATGCGGCAGTTGCGCTGGTCACGGGTTATGGCATCGTTGGTTGGCGTGATCCATACGGCATTCGGCCGATGGTGTTTGGCGTGCGCGAGAGCGAGCAGGGCACGGAGTACATGATCGCCTCGGAAAGCGTGGCGCTCGATGCGCTCGATTTCAAACTGGTTCGCGATATTCAGCCTGGCGAAGCGGTGTTCATCACCATCGATGGTGATTTATATACGCGCCAATGTGCTGAAAAGCCTGTGCTGTCGCCATGCATTTTCGAGTATGTCTATCTCGCGCGTCCCGACTCGGTACTCGACGATGTGTATGTTTATAGAGCGCGGCTGCGCATGGGCGAGCATCTGGCTCGTAAGATTCGCCGTGAATATGCCGCAGCTGATATTGATGTCGTGATCCCAATTCCGGATACCAGTCGCACCGCAGCGCTCTCGCTCGCTACCGAGCTTGGCGTGAATTACCGCGAAGGTTTCATCAAAAATCGCTACATCGGCCGCACTTTCATCATGCCCGGGCAGCAGATGCGCAAACGTTCGGTGCGTCAGAAGCTCAACGCCATCGATCTCGAATTCAGAGGCAAGAGCGTGCTGCTGGTCGATGATTCCATCGTGCGTGGCACCACCTCGCAGGAAATTATCCGCATGGCGCGCGATGCCGGCGCCACCAAGGTTTACTTTGCTTCGGCAGCGCCGCCGGTGCGTTTTCCCAATGTTTATGGAATCGATATGCCCGCGGTGAGCGAGTTGATCGCCTATGGGCATGATGAGGACGAAGTGTCGCGCATGATCGGCGCTGACCGCGTCATCTATCAGGATCTCGATGATCTCATCGCCGCGGTGGGCAGAGGCAATACGCGCATCGAGCGCTTTGATACGTCTTGTTTCAACGGTGAGTATGTCACGGGTGATGTGACGCCTGATTATCTGCGAGCGCTCGAAGAGGCGCGCAACGACAGCACCAAGAGCCGCCGTACAGCGGGGAGCTGGCCGCGCGGCTTGTAAGTGGAGCGCAGCAGTAAGCAAGGGGAGGGGAGCATGGCTTTGGAGCTGGATGAGGACTACGGTCTAGGCACTCGTGCTGTGCGCGCGGGACAGCAGCGCACAGGTGAGGGTGAGCAGTCTGAGCCGATCTTTACGACATCAAGCTTCGTCTTTCCAAGCGCTGCCGCTGCCGCCGCGCGTTTCTCCGGCGCTGAACCCGGCAATATCTATTCGCGCTTCACCAATCCCACCGTGCAGACTTTCGAGCGCCGTCTGGCGGCGCTTGAAGGCGCTGAGCGTTGTGTTGGTACGGCCTCGGGGATGGCGGCCATTCTTGCCGTCTGCATGGCGACGCTGAAGCACGGCGATCATGTGGTGTGTGCGCATGGCGTGTTCGGCAACACCGCAGTGCTCTTCACTCAGCAACTCGCCCGTTTTGGCGTCGAGTGCAGCTTTGTGCCACTCACGGATCTTGCCGCCTGGCGCGGTGCGCTGCGGCCGAATACGCGCATGCTGTTCGTTGAGACGCCGGCCAATCCGCTTGGCGCAATCGCTGATATCGCCGGTCTTGCCGAAATCGCTCATGGTGCGGGTTGCCTGCTGGTCGTTGATAACACGGTATGCACCGCGTGTTTGCAGCAGCCGCTCAAGCATGGGGCGGATATGGTAGTGGTGTCGGCGACCAAATACATCGATGGCCAGGGGCGCTGCGTCGGCGGCGCGGTGCTTGGTAGTGAGGCGCTGGTCGGCAAGGATGTGCTTGGCGTGATGCGCACGGCTGGCATGAGCATGAGTCCGTTCAATGCCTGGGTTTTCCTCAAGGGCCTGGAAACGCTGCACGTGCGCATGCGGGCGCACAGTACCTCGGCGCTCGAGCTGGCGCAGTGGCTGCGTGAGCAGAGCGCTATCAAGGCGGTGTATTACGCGGGTTTCCCTGATCATCCGCAGCGCGCGCTCTATGAGTGTCAGCAGGAAGGTGGCGGTGGTCTCGTCGCTTTTGAACTGCGTGGCGGTCGTGAAGATGCCTGGCGCTTCATCGATGCAGTGCGTTTGATCTCCATCACCGCTAATCTTGGCGATGCGAAGACCACCATCACGCATCCAGCGACGACGACGCATGGGCGTTTGACACCGCAGGCGCGCATCGATGCGGGCATTAGCGATGGCTTGGTGCGTATCGCAGTCGGCCTCGAAGACGCCCGGGATCTGTGTAAAGATTTGCAGCGAGGTTTTGCCGCGCTGTAAGGGCGGCTTCGTCAGCAGGCAATGTTGTTGCTGCCAGTGCGCAGCAATAATAAAAAGAGCCTGGGGAGAATTGCGTGACCGCAGGGTCTTTGCAGCAGCGCAGGGCGGGAATAGGCAGACAGCTTGCCTTCCTGGGCTGGTTTATCTGCACTTCGCTGCTGCTTTGCGTCGGTTGTGTTTCCGCTTTCGCTGATGACATCGTCGTCATCGGTAACCTCCAGCTTGATGTCAGCTCCTTTAATGATCAGACGATCGGCGATCTTTATCTTGGTCGCATAGTTCAACTTGCCACAGGGCAGCGGGTTGAAGTCGTCGATCTTCCACGCACTCATCCTGCGCGCGATGCGTTCTATGCACAGGTGCTGGGGCGTGATCCGGCGCAGATGCGCGCTTTTTGGGCCAAACACATTTTTACTGGCAAAGGTTATCCACCGCCGGAGCTCTCCGATGAGGCGTCCGTGGTGCACTGGGTAGCGCAGGCACCAGGGCGTATCGGCTATGTCCACGCCTCAGCGCTTGTGGACGGAGTACAGGTGTTACTGCGGCGGGAGCTGAAGTGATGAGCATGCAGGCGAGGGGAGGCGTCATGGAAAAGCGTAAAGCGTTCACCGGCGTGCTAGTCGCGAGCGTGCTGGCGGTGTGCTGCGGGCAATCAGCTCAGGCGCTGGAGGTCGGTGTTTTCGGTGATATGAGTCTATCGTCAAGCAATGCGCCGCATAGCGAGCCGAACTTCAGATTGGGAAGCCTGGATCTCTATGCCCATCAGTATATCGACGGTAATACCGGGTTTTGTTTGAAACCCAATTTCAAACTTTTTCCGGTGGCGATATTACGGTTGAGATTCAGCGCTTCTGGATCATGCGCGAGGTGAACGATGCTTTTCACATCGGCATGGGCCGTTTCCATCCGCCGCTCGGATATTGGAACGGCCATTTCCATCACGGCATTCTCATGCAGGACACCGTGACACGGCCGTTCTTTCTGGCGTTCGAGAGTGGTGGTGGTAGAAATGCCATTTTGCCGATGCATCTGATCGGCGTTCTTGCCGAGGGTGAGATTTCACGCGGCTTGCGTTACGAGGCTGCGGTCGCCAATAGCAATGTCATCGATACCTCGACCGCAAGTGGGCTGGAGGTGCCTAATCGCGCTGATCTTGGCCGCGCGAAAACTTTGGTCGGGCGGCTCTACTACGATGACTATCAGCATCCATTCAAGCCCGGCATCACGCTGATGAGTAATCATGTGCGCGACAGTTCTGATGGGAGTCTTGCGCAATGCACGCCACTCGATACGCTGGCGAGCGCTTGCCAGCCTGGGTACGCGCGGTGAAGCGTTGGTGGAGCAGCGGCTGCTAGGGTTCGATCTGCATTATGAAAAGCGAAAAGTCAGTCTGCTGTCAGAAATTTATTTCATTCAGAACGACGCTGCGCCGGGTATCGGCGATGGCCGCACGCATAACTCACTCGCCTGGTTTACGCAGCTCGGTTATCAGATTAATGATCGTTGGCGCTTTACCTATCGCTATGAAGACCTCAATTTCGATCACAATGATGCTTATTACATGAACTCTCGTCTCATTGGCAGAGAGAAAATCGGCACACAAAATCGCCATGTTTTCGCGCTACGTTGCGACTTCAGCGAATCAAACGCGCTCATGCTCGAAACCAGCGTATCGGACACTGAACTCGCCGGCAGCACAACGACTACGCTGCTGACTTGGGCATTTGTGATGTATTGATTGTTGGCTACCATACTTCAGCGTGAAGAGTCATAGATAGTTGGGCTTCACGCAAGTGAAGCCCAACATAAGCAGAGTAGCTAGAGGTCGCTGTCAGGCAATACCCCGACAGCAACCTTCAAGGTTTGATATTCGACTCAGTTTCGCAGAAGCCGTCGCAAACGGGAGAGGGTGGTTCGTGCGCAGCAGTCCATCCGATGATGACTTTTCTAAAGGTCCGTTAGTGATTCAGGAATGTACCGAGCTTGACTGACTGCGCTCCATTTCCAGCACTACCTGCGTCATCGGGAGCACGCTGTCGGGGTTGAGAGAAATGGACTGGATGCCTTGGCTTACCAGCCAGCGCGTGAGCTCCGGGTAGTCTGAGGGTGCCTGGCCGCAGATTCCGACATATTTTTCGCGCCGCCTGCAGGCGGTGATGGCCATTTCCATCAGTTTGCCGACAGCTGCGTCGCGTTCATCAAATCCGGTGACGATGCCTGAATCCCGATCGACGCCGAGGGTGAGTTGGGTGAGGTCGTTCGAGCCGATCGAAAAGCCATCGAAGTAATCGAGGAAGCGGTCGGCGAGTAGGGCGTTCGCTGGGATTTCGCACATCATGTGAATTTGTAAGCCATGTTCGCCGCGTTTGAGGCCCTGTCGTTCAAGAAGTGCCATGATTTGCTCGGCTTCGTTCACGCTGCGCACGAAGGGGATCATGAGCTGCACATTGTCTAGCCCCATGGTTTCGCGCACGGTTTTCATTGCGGCGCATTCGAGTTCGAAGCAGGGGGAGAAATCCGCGGAGTAATAGCGCCCGGCGCCGCGAAATCCGATCATTGGATTTTCTTCGCTCGGTTCGAACTGATTACCGCCGATGAGCGAGGCGTATTCGTTCGATTTGAAATCGCTCATGCGCACGATCACCGGATTCGGATAGAAGGCAGCGGCGATGGTGCCAACGCCTTCGGCGAGGCGCTGCACGTAGAAGCTGCGACCATCGGCGTAGCCGGCGATGATGCGATCGATTTTGCGCTGCGTCGAGTGATCAAGCGCATTGTATTCGAGCAGCGCGCGCGGGTGGATGCGGATGCTGCTGTTGATGATGAATTCAAGACGCGCGAGACCGACGCCATCATTCGGCAATCGCGAGTGTTCGAATGCCTGATCGGGATTGCCGACGTTCATCATGATTTTGGTGCGCGGACGCAGGATGTTGCCGAGATCAATGCGCTCGACAGTGAATTCTCGGCGCCCATCGTACACATAGCCGGTGTCGCCCTCGGCGCAGG
>JAITWN010000058.1 GCA_031285245.1 Chromatiales bacterium
GGGCTGGGCGCTTCTCATAAGCACCTAACATTTCATTCAACCCGGACGCGCTAACGCGCGCCGGTTAATTCAGGCGTTAGGCTTCAAAAACCATGACACTGACCATTGAGCAAATCGTCGGGTATGTAAAAGAAACCTTTCCGGGCGTTGCTGATGATCGCAACTGGGGTGAGCGCGCGCTCTTTTACAACCCAAATCGAAAATTGCCAAAGGGTATCTATTTTCTAACCTTCAAAGAAAAGAACGGCGCAAACGACAGAGCATCACAAATCATGGCCGGGCAATACAGGCTGAACATCGGTATTTCAAAGGCAGCCTTTACAGATCGCTTTGGCGGTATTCCTGTTCGCCCGCCCGCTGGTGGCATCGTGAATACGGGTCACGACTTTACCGCCTGCGACATCATCACGCCTCATCCGGTCTATGGCTGGATGTCTTGGGTTGCGGTAAAAAACCCATCATCCGCAACTTTCGATGAATTGAAGCCTTTGCTTGTCGAGGCATACAAACTCGCAGTAGCAAAATTTGGTAAGCGAGTGCCTAACATTGCGCTCAACCCGGACGGCTTCGCCGCCGGTTAGCTATAGGAGACATGCACCGTGGAAGCTGCCTTTGTGGAACGGTCGCTTACGAAATCAGCGGAGAAGTCGGCATCTGCCAATAGAGCCAACATCAGATACTTTCATGAATCAAGGCACTCCGAAGGCCGGTGTGGTTGGTACCCAATGCGCATTGGTCACGGGCGCTTCTAGTGGCATCGGCGAGGCTATTGCACGCGAATATGCGCGGCGCGAAGACAAGCTGCAACGACTGGCCGATGAATTGCGCGCGCAAGTTCCGGTGGAAGTGGTCCCCGCTGATTTGTCAGACTCTGCCGCACCTGCGGCTCTGGTAGAGGAAATCCATCGTCGCGATTTGAAGGTGCGCATTCTGGTCAACAACGCGGGCTATGGCGTGGCAGGGCGTTATCTCGCCAACGACTGGGCCACGCACGCGGCTTTTCTCCAGGTGATGATTGGCGCGGTCAGTGAATTGACGTGGCGTTTGTTGCCAGATATTCGCAGCAGCGGCAATGGCCGCATCATCAACGTGGCCTCAGTCGCCGGGTTGGTTCCAGGTGCGGATGGGCAGACGCTGTATGCCGCAGTGAAATCGTATCTGGTGAAATTCAGCGAATCATTGGCGGTGGAAAATAAGTCCCACGGCGTCCATGGTTGCGCGCTATGCCCTGGCTTCACACAGTCAGAATTTCACGACGTTACCGGCACGCGCAGCATGATGAACAAGCTGCCCAATCGCTTTGGCTGCAAGCGGGTGTCGCTGCCTGCGCAGGCATAGCTGCAGCCGAACGCGGAAAGATCATCGCGGTGCCGGGTTGGCGTTACAAACTGGTCGTGTTGGCGGCCAAGTACTTGCCGCAGGCGTGGATGCTGGCGCTGATGAATCTCAAGGTGAAGAAATATCGGAAGGTGGATTGATATTTGAGGCGAGCTTAACTGACGGCTTCGCCCGCTGCCTGGCGATCGGCATGATAAGACGAGCGCACCATCGGGCCGCTGGCGACGTTTTTGAATCCGAGTGCTTCAGCGGTGCGGGCGAGTCCGTCGAATTCTTCGGGTGTGACGTAGCGCGCGACTGGCAAATGATGTTTGCTTGGTTGCAGGTATTGTCCGAGCGTTAGCATGTCGCAGTCATGCGCGCGCAGATCCGCGAGTACGGTTTCGATTTCTTCGATGGTTTCGCCGAGCCCGAGCATGAGGCCGGATTTGGTCGGCACGTCCGGGCACATGGCTTTGAAGCGTTGCAGCAGTTGCAGCGACCAGGCGTAATCGGCGCCGGGGCGCGCCTGTCGGTAGAGTCGCGGCACGGTTTCGAGATTGTGATTGAAGACATCGGGCGGCGCTTGCTCCATGAGCGCGAGCGCAACGTCCATGCGACCGCGAAAATCCGGCACCAGCACTTCGATGCGCGTCTGCGGACTGAGGCGGCGCACAGCGCGGATGCACTCGACGAAATGTCCGGCGCCACCATCACGCAGATCGTCGCGATCAACCGAAGTGATGACGACATATTTCAGCTCCATCGCGGCGATGGTGCGGCCGAGATTTTCCGGCTCTTCACTATCGAGCGCTTCAGGTTTGCCATGCGCGACGTCGCAGAACGGGCAGCGGCGCGTGCAGATATCGCCCATGATCATGAACGTTGCGGTGCCATGACTGAAGCATTCCCCGAGATTGGGGCATGAGGCTTCTTCGCACACGGTGTGCAAGCGATGTTCGCGCAAGATGGATTTGAGGCGCGCAACGTTGGGGCTTGCCGGATTGCGCGCGCGTATCCACGGCGGCTTGCGCGCCGGGTTGACGGTGGGTTCGATCTTGATTGGGATGCGGGCGACTTTGTCAGCGCCGCGCAGCTTGTCCGCAGAGCTCATCTCAAAGATTCAGGCCATCGATGTAGAGGGCGTCATTGTACCCCAGTTGCGCAGTGAGGGCCGCGGCGAGCTGCGCGCCGATCTCGGCCAATAGCGTGGCAGGCGGCTTGTGGTCCAGCAGATCGACGATCTGTGTCACTTCAAGCCCGGGGTATCCGCACGGATCGATGCGCGTGAAGGGGGCAAGATCCATATCAACGTTGAGACTGAGGCCGTGATAGCTGCGCCCATGACGCACACGCAGGCCGAGCGCGCCGATTTTGCGGCCATCGACATAGACACCAGGGGCACCCTCGCGGCGCGTGGCGGTGATGCCAAGGCCGCTCAGCACGGTGATCATGGCTGCTTCGATATCGTGCACGAAATTGCGCACACCGAGGCCGCGACGCCCGAGATCGATTAGCAGGTAGATCACTAGTTGGCCGGGGCCATGGTAGCTGACCTGCCCGCCGCGATCGGTGCGCAGTAGTGCGATGTCTCCCGGTGTGAGCACATGGCTCTCGCGCGCGGCGCGGCCGAGGGTGTAGATCGCGGGATGTTCGAGCAGCCAAATTTCATCTGCGCTGCTGGCATTGCGCGCTTCAGTGTAGGCGCGCATCGCGTCTGCAACTGGCGCGTAAGCTTGCATGCCGAGGCGACGCACGGTGAGCGTGCCACCTGTAGTCGCCGCGGAGCACACCTTATAGCGCCATTAGCACATGTTCAGATGCGGTGAGCGCTCTGTAGATGTCATCGAGTTGTTCGCGGCTTTGAGCGATGACGGTAACAGTGACCGACTGGTAATTGCCCTGCGCGCTCAAGCGGCTGCGGATAGCACCTTCGCCAAGATCGGGCGCGTGCGGACGCACCAGTGCATACACGAGGGCATCAAGATCGATGCCCGCGCGTCCCATGATCTTGATCGGGAATTCGCAAGGGAACTCCAGCAGCGTGGCTGGAGTTTCAGGAGCAGGAGGATCTTTCTTCATCAGTCATCCCTCCAAATGCAGTCGGCTTGCCAATCGACTATCCGCTTATCCCAATGGTTTTGCTAATGAGATCTTAGAATAGTCGCGCTTGTAATCCTGATAGAGCGTGATCAATCGCGTCCACAGTACGCCAGGTTTGCCGTTGCCAACTGGGCGGCCGTCGAGCTCGGTCACCGGCAGAATCTCGCGCGTCGAGCTGGTGAGCCAGATTTCCTGCGCGCGCTTGAGATCACCAGCGGTCAACGTGGCTTCGCGGCAGATAACACCGCTCCGCTCGGAGAGCTCAAGGATCAGATCACGAGTGATGCCTGGCAGCAAACGCGGTCCTTTGGGCGGCGTGATCAGCGTACCGTCGAGCACGATGAAAATATTGCTGGCCGCGCCTTCGGTGATTTCGCCATCCCGCACAAGAACCGCTTCTGCCGCGCCTTCATCGAGCGCTTGCTGACGCAGCAAGATATTGGGCAGCAGCGCGATGGTTTTGAGATTGCAGTACTCCCAGCGAATGTCTTCCAGCGTGACTGCTTTGATGCCATCGCGGCGGATGTCTTCTGCAATCGGCAGTAGCTTTGATGTCATCGCGAACACAGTCGGTTGCGTATCTTTTGGAAAAGCATGATCGCGTTTGGCAACGCCGCGCGTCACTTGCAAGTACAGCGACTGATCGTCTTCAGGATGACGCTCGATCAGCTCCTGCAGGATTTCACTCCAGCGCTCGGTGCTGTAAGGCGAAGCCATGCGCACACCCTCCAAGCTATGACGCAGACGCTCCAGATGCTCGGCGAGACGAAAGAGTCGTCGACCATAGGCTGGAATGACTTCGTAGACGCCATCGCCAAAGATGAAGCCGCGATCAAGTGGCGAGATTCTCGCCTCATCGGCCGGCATGAATTCGCCATTGAGAAAAACCGTGCGCACCGGATATCCCCTGATTACTTGCCAGTGATTACTGGAAGAACAGCAAAACGCGATCGGCGAACCGATGCGCGAAGCTGCCTTCGCCGATGTCTTTGACCGCGATCAGCGGACGGCTGGCGATGTTTTCGCCGTCGAGGCTGACGTCGAACTGCCCGAACTGCGCGCCCTGTGCAACCGGAGCAAGGATGAGCTGATTCACTGTGTAGTTGGCGCTGATGCGGTCAGCAGCATTGCGCGGTACGGTGACGTAGAGATCTTGCGCGATGCCAAGGGCGATCTCTTCGCTTGCGCCTTGCCACACGCGCGTCGTCGTTACCGGCTCGGCGGCTTTATGCACCAGGCGCGTATCGAAGAAGCGGAATCCGTAATTGATCAGCTTCTGCGTTTCTTGCGCGCGGATGATGTCGCTGCGCGTGCCGAGCACCACTGAGATCAAACGCATGCCATCGCGCATCGCCGAGGCAACCAGGCAATAGCCGGCGGCGTCGGTGTGTCCAGTCTTGCCGCCATCAACGCTCGGATCGAGCGTCAACAGACGGTTGCGGTTGGGCTGAGTGATGCCGTTGTACGAGTATTCCTTGATCGAATAGAACTTATAGTACTCCGGGAACTGATGGATGATCGCTTGCATCAAGAGCGCGAGGTCAGCCGCCGTGGTGTAGTGCTCGGGGCTCGGCAGACCCGTGCTGTTGACGAAGTGCGTGCCTGTCATATTGAGTGCGCGCGCGTGATTGTTCATGAGGTCGGCGAACGCATCTTCGCTGCCGGCGATGTATTCGGCGAGCGCGACGGAAGCATCATTACCGGATTGCACGATCACGCCCTTGATCAGGGTTTCGAGCTGTACCCGCGTGTTGACTTCGATGAAGCTGCGCGAGCCCTGCGTGCGCCAAGCATTTTCGCTCACGGGGACTTGATCGGTGAGCTTGATGTTGCCAAGGCTGAGTTCATTGAAAACGATGTACGCCGTCATCAGCTTGGTGAGACTTGCGGGCTCGAGCCGATCACGCGCATTGCCTTCTGCAAGGATCTGGCCGCTGTTGAAATCCATGAGCAGATAGCCGCTGGCATTCACAGTGGGTGCCGTTGGCGTGGGCGCCGCCGCGCGTGCTGGCAGTGTCGCCATCAGCATGAATGCTGTGAGCATGAATACAGCAGAGGAACGAAGGGTTGCAACGAATGTCACGCGCAGGGTCTCCTGATAGTAGCTTGCAGCGGGCGTCTCGGGCGCCGCGTGGTGAACAGTTTATAGCTTATTGTCGGTGTGAAAAACTGGCGGTATTCAATCGAGCACGACGTGGGTATCGAGCCCCATGGCGAGCAGAGCGCGGCTGACGCGATCGACTTCATCTACGTTTTGCAAGGGGCCGATGCGCACACGGTAGAGCGGTGGATTGTTCTGGCTGCTATAGATGGTGCTGCTTGCGCTATGCGGCGTGCCTTGCAAACGGGTGCGCAGACGAATGGCATTTTCCATGCTAGTGAAGGCACCGATCTGTAGATAAAGCGCGGGTGGCGTCGTTCCTGTTTTCGCAGCCGTGCTGACAGTTGCCGTTGTGGCGGGCGCAGGGCGCCACGTCGCAGCGTCGATCGCTCTGACTTCAACGAGACCTGTGCCTTTGTCTGCGATGCCGAGTTTCACCGCAGCGGCGTAAGACAGATCGATGAGCCGGTTATGCTTGAACGGCCCGCGGTCGTTGATCTTGACGATGATCTTGCGCCCGGTCGCAAGGTTCGTGACCTCGGCGTAGGTCGGTATCGGCAGCGTCGGATGAGCTGCGGTCAGCGCGTACATGTCGAAGGGTTCGCCGCTGGAAGTACGGCGACCGTGGAATTTCGATCCGTACCAGGAAGCGATGCCACGCTCGACGTAACCAGCATTGGTGTTCATGACTTGATAGCGTCGATTCTCGACCATGTAGAACGCAGGATTGCCGTAGCGGCTGAACGGCTCAACGCGCGGCACCGCGTCTTTGAGCGATGCGGGATCGATCGAGCGCGGCGGCGCACTGTCCTGCGGTTCAGTGATGATGTAGCGCTGCGGCGGCTGCGTGCTACAGGCAGCGATCAGCAGCGCCTGCGCGGTGAGCACCAGCCAGCGTGGCAGCGACAGGGAAGAGCGTGGTTTGATGGTAAGAGCTGCCGTCGTCATGGCGCTTTGGCCTTGATTGGCGCGCGATACTGCGCGGCGATTTCCTGGGCGAGCTGGGTTACCGCCATCGCGTATAGCGAGCTGCGGTTGTAGCGCGTGATGACATAGAAGTTGCGCAGACCCACCCAGTACTCCTTGCCCTTCTCGCCATCGAGCTCGATCAATGCGACCGGTGTTTCCGGCGCCAGAGTTTCACCCGCGAGCACGCCGCGGGCCGGCAGTTCGCTAACCGGCGTGCGCGGCTCGATGCCAAGCGCCAGCAGTGCGAGATAATCTTCGCTGGTGACGGTTGCCGGTGCGACGACTGCTTCGTCTTTCTTCCAGCCCTGTGTGCCGAGATAGTTGGCGACGCTGCCAATCACATCGGCAACGTTGTTGAACAGGTCGCGTCGTCCGTCGCCGTCGAAGTCAACGGCGTAGCGGCGATAGCTGCTCGGGATGAACTGTGGTTTGCCCATGGCGCCGGCATAGGAGCCGGTGAGGGTTAGTGGGTCGAAGTGTTCCTCGCGCGTTAGCATCAGATACTGCTCGAGCTCGCCGCGGAAAAAATCTGCGCGCGGCGGATAATCGAAGGCGAGTGTTGCGAGCGCATCGACCACGCGATGACGGCCGGTGCTGCGTCCGTAAAAAGTTTCAACGCCAATGATGGCGGTCACGATCTGCGGCGGAACGCCGTAGGTCTGCTCGGCGCGCGCGAGGATTTCTTCGTTTTCTTTCCAGAACTCAACGCCACCGCGAATGCGATCAGGCGTCAGAAAGCGCGGGCGATATTCGCTCCACGGCCGCTTCTCCGCAGGCTTGGTCATCGCATCGATGATGTCCTGGCGATAATTGACTTCGCGGAAAACAGTTTTCAACTCATCCGCAGTGAAAGCGTGTTTGCTAGTCATCGTGCTGATGAATTCGCGCACTTCAGGACGCTCATCAGTGTACGGTGGCGCGCTTGCGCACGCGGTGGCGGTGCTGGCAGTAATAGCGCCAACGGCGAGCCTGGCGAGCAAGGGCCGTATTCTGATCATAGCTTTCAAGATGGCAACAACTTGCGATGGGTGTGAATCGACATGACTATACCGAAGCCTGCCATGACGGTGACCATGGCGGTGCCGCCGTAGCTGATGAGCGGCAACGGCAGCCCGACCACAGGCATCATGCCGCTTACCATTCCAATATTCACGAAAGTATATACGAAAAAAGTCAGCACCAGACTGCCGGCGACGAGTCGCGTGAAGGTGTCGTGTGCCTGCGTTGCGATATAGAGACCGCGGATCACGATGAAAGCGCAAAGACTCAGCAACACGATCAAGCCGATCAAGCCGAACTCCTCGCTGAAGACAGCGAAGATGAAATCCGTGCTGCGCTCGGGCAGGAATTCGAGCTGGGATTGCGTGCCGTTCATCCAACCTTTGCCGTATATGCCTCCCGAGCCGATGGCGATCTTGGCCTGAATGATGTGATAACCGCTGCCGAGCGGATTGCTCTCGGGATCGAGGAAGGACATCACGCGCTGGCGCTGATAGTCATGCATCGCGTACCAGAGCAAAGGCGCGCACGCTGCGGCTGCGGCTGCGGCCATGAAAAAATATTTCCAGTGCAGGCCGGCGAGCAGCAGCACGAAGATGCCGGCGCCGCCGATCAGGATCGCCGTGCCGAGATCAGGCTGGCGCGCGATCAGCACCGCAGGCACGGCAATGATGAGCAAGGCGATGAGGAGCTGGGTTTTGCTGGGTGGAAGCGCGCGCTCCGAGAGATACCAGGCGACCATCACCGGCACCGCGATTTTCATGATTTCAGAAGGCTGGAAACGCACGAAGCCAAGATCCAGCCAGCGCTGCGCGCCTTTGCCCACCTCACCGAATAGCGCCACCGCAAGCAGCAGCACGACGCCGCCCGCATAGGCCCACGGCGCCCAGTATTCCACGTGATGCGGCGGTATCTGCGCCAGCACGAACATCACCGTGAAGGCGAGGAGGATGCGCAGACCCTGCTGGATCATGACGTCCATGTTCTGCCCGCTCGCGCTGTAAAGGGTGACCATACCGACTATCGCAAGCAGCGCGAGACCGATTAGTAGCGGAATGTCCAGATGCATGCCGCGCACAAACACGCGAGAACCGCGCCGATCAGCCCAGCGCATAGTGTGCCTCTGCCGCATGGGCGTCATGAGCCGGTCTTTGCCAGATAGTGGTCGATGAGGCGTCTTGCCACCGGTGCTGCTGTGCCTGAGCCACTGCCGCCGTTCTCCACGATAATTGCGATTGCGATTTGCGGATCTTCGACCGGTGCGAACGCGATGAATAGTGCGTGGTCGCGCAGACGTTCGGAGATGTCTTTTTCAACATAGCGCTGATCCTGGCGAATACCGAAGACCTGAGCCGTGCCGGTTTTGCCGGCGAATTGAACGAGCGCGCCGCGACCGGCCGCATTCGCGGTGCCGCCCTGTCCATGCACGACTTTGCGCATGGCTTCGGCGACGTCTTCCCAGTTCTGCGGGTCGTGCATCGTAATAGCGCGGGGTATGGGCGGTGCCACGTCTTGCAGCGTGCTGTCTCCTGGCAGATCTACCGATTGCGCGAGATGTGGCTGATAGACTTTGCCACGTGAGGCGAGCGTGGCGACAGCGTGAGCGAGCTGAATCGGCGTTGCCAGCATGTAGCCCTGGCCAATGCCGGTGATCACGGTCTCGCCGAGATACCAGGGCTGCTTGTGCCGAGCGCGTTTCCATTCTCGCGATGGCAAGAGGCCCGCGCGTTCCTCGTGCAGATCAATACCGGTGAGATCGCCGAATCCAAACAGATGGAGATAGTCATGGATACGGTCGATGCCGAGAGTCAGCGCGAGCTCATAGAAATAGACGTCACAGGACTGCGCGATGGCATCTTCAAGATTCATCGTACCGTGCCCCTGATGCTTCCAGTCGCGATAGCGATGGCTGTCACCTTCAAGGCTGAACCAGCCCGGGCAATAGGAGGTGCTGTTTATGCGGATGCGATCGTTCTCGAGGCCCGCGAGGCCGACGAAAGGTTTGATGGTCGATCCTGGCGGATATTGTCCGCGCAGTGCGCGATTGAAGAGCGGATTGTCGGGCGAATTTTGCAAACTGTTGTAGGTGCTCTGATCGATACCGGCAACAAATAGGTTGGGATCGTAGCCAGGCATGCTGGCGAGTGCGAGGACATCGCCATTACGCGGATCAATGGCAACCACCGCGCCGCGCCGATCGCCGAGGGTTTCTTCAGCGACGCGTTGCAGATCGACATCGAGGGTGAGATGAACGTTCTCGCCGGGCGTTGGCGGGATTCGCGACAGTTCGCGCAGCGAGCGGCCGAGCGCATTGGTTTCCACTTGCTTGTAGCCGACCTTGCCGTGCAGCACGTTTTCGTAAGAACGCTCGATGCCAGTTTTGCCAATGAAATCTGTGGCGGCGTAATTCTCATCGAGGTGGCGCAGCTCTTCTTCGCTGATGCGGCCGACATAGCCGACGGCATGCACGGCGAGCTTGCCGAGCGGGTAGTGGCGCAGCGCGCGTGCTTCGGTTTCTACGCCTGGGAAATGGTGGCGCTCCACGGCGAAACGCGCCATTTCCTCATCATTGAGATTGAAGCGCAGCGGGATGCTGACAAACGAACGCTTGTGACGCCGCTGGCGATAGAAGCGCTGCACGTCTTCATCACTGATAGTGATGATCTCGCGCAGCCGGGCGATGGTCTGATCGAGATTGCCGACTTTTTCCGGAATGATTTCCAGGCTGAAGGACGGAATGTTGTGCGCGAGCAGCACGCCATTGCGATCGTAGACAAGGCCGCGCGTTGGCTCGACGGGGACGAGGCTGATGCGGTTGCCGTCCGACAGTGTGGTGAAGTGCTGGTAGTTGATGACCTGCAGATAGACCATGCGGGCTGCGATGCAGCCGAGCAGGACCAGGCTGATGATCGCCGCCCAGGCCGCACGTTCATTGAACAGCCGTGACTCTCTGATGTGATCTTTGATGGGCTGGCGAGCAGGCATCGTGGTATCAGGAGACGACGAAGCGCCGGCGCAGATTACGCAGCAGCAGGAATACCAGTGGCCATGCCAGCATGCTGCTGAATGCTGGCAGCAGTGTGGCGAGCGCATCGGTGGGGTTGCCGCTGATGCCCTTGATCCAAAGTTGCAGCAGCAAGTGCAGCAATACCAGGACGAAAACGCTCACCGATTGTTGCCACAGCGGGTATACGCGCAAGCGTTGGTAGAATTGCAAAGTGATGTAGGCAACGATGGCGAACGACAGTCCATGTTGTCCAAGCAGTCCGCCGCGCAGCACATCGAGCAGCAATCCGGTGATCCAGCCGACGCCGACGCCCACGCGTTCGGGCAGCGCCATGCACCAATAGATGAGCACCAGCGCGACCCATTCAGGGCGCAGCGCAGCGAGAACATCCGGCAGCGGAATGACGGCAAGCGCCAGAGCGGCGATGAAACTCAGAATGATCACCATCCGCGCAGTGTTTCCTTGATTTATGGTGCGCTCGCCGCAGCATTGGGCGAGTCGGTGGTGGCTTCGGGTTTGACCAGGAGCACCATGCGCGTGCTGTCGAGCTGTGCTACTGGGATAGCGCTGACGCGCGCGAAAGGCGTGTCGGGGTTGAGCTCCACTGCCGAGACGCGCGCGACCGGATAGCCCGGCGGGAAGCGACCGTCGAGCCCTGAGGTCACCAGCAGGTCTCCCTCCTGAATGTCCGCAGTGCGCGGTAGCAGAGAGAGTTCGAGGCGATTGGGATCACCTACGCCGCGTGCGATGGCGCGCAGTCCACTGCGATTGACCTCGATCGGTACCGCATGGCTGGGATCGGTGATCAGCATGGCGGTGCTGGTCATCGGTGTGACCTGCACGATTTGTCCCATGACGCCGGTGGCATCGACGATGGGCTGTCCTTCGTGCACGCCGTGACGACTGC
>JAITWN010000113.1 GCA_031285245.1 Chromatiales bacterium
TGATGGTGATTTATTTGCATAAAAGCTTTTGCCTGCGCGTGTGCGCTAATTAAATGATGCCCCGGGGGCAACCGCCGCGGGGGGTTCAGATTGGGATGGAGCTGGGTTTAGAACTGAACCGAAACCTGAGTGGCCTGTGGTCCCTTCGTGCCTACTTCTACTTCGTAGTTCACGTTCTGGCCTTCCTGAAGCGTTTTGAAGCCATTGCCCTGAATGGCAGAGTAATGGACGAATACGTCCGCGCCTCCGTCGGTGGGAGAGATGAAGCCATAACCTTTAGCTTCGTTGAACCACTTCACAGTGCCTGTCTTCATCGAAATCACCTCTGGTATTTGGTCTAACGATGGCTTGCCCAATTGCAAATGCGCGGTGGGTCTTCGCGGGAAGATTGCGGCGCGGAAGCTTCGGAGATGACTTCGAAGAACATGCAATTGAACCTGCCTCTTCAGTTTAACGGTGCATATCTGTATGCATCCGCATCGTGCGAAGTCTTGCTGTATAAGCTCGACTCCCGGGCGACTATAGGGTGATTGATTTAGGCGCGCAATACTTGAAATACCTTATGTAGAAGCGCGAGTGTCAGGTGTCGGTGTGAGGATGAATGACGAGATGACGATGAGGTTCGTTGCCGATACTCTCGGCATTTAAGTGATATCTGCTGACGATACGATGCTGGAGTCGTCGAAGCGATGCGGGGCGAGGAGGAAGTGCAATGGCAATGCCTTCATTGGTAGCGCGAAGTACGCCGGCTTCGACTTCGCGAATGGCGAGTTGCGCTTCGTTTTCGTCAAATCCAGGCATAAGATTGAAGAGGTTTTTCAGAAGATTTCTGATCTGCGCCGTTGAATTCTTTTTTACTGCGTAGACCGGCGCGCCACTCAATTGCGATAGATGCTGCAATTTTCCATCACCGGCGCGTGAACGCAACGTGATGATGAGCTGCGCGCGTTCAGCGCGATTGACCACGCGCGCATCGATACGCAGATCGCGGATGACGCGCTCGATGATGTCTCGACCAAAGGCGTAAGGATAAATACGTACCGTCTGTGTCAGATCATGCGCAGTAAGCGGTTTATTGTCGATCTCTGCATTGGCGCGCGATGTTGGTGCGTGCGATGGCACAGACGGCATCGTGTGTACGGCCTCTTCGCCAGCGGGCGTGCGGCGCATGCCCGCCGCTTGTTCGCCGCGCAGCAATTCATCGACAGCGCGCCCGGTGTCGGTGTGCACGATGAGCTCTTCGCGGTCGATGATTTCAACGACGACACCAAAGGTCGGTGGCGCTTTACGTTCGTTGATGGTTTTTTGCGTGCCGCGCAGTCGCGCTTCTTCATCGCTCAACGTTACTGTCTGCACGCCACCGATGAGATCGCAGAGCGTTGGGTTCCGAATCAGATTGTCTAGCGTGTTGCCGTGTGCGGTGCCGATCAGTTGCACGCCGCGTTCAGCGATGGTGCGAGCGGCGAGCGCTTCGGCAGCGCTGCCGATTTCATCGATGACGATGACTTCTGGCATGTGATTTTCTACCGCTTCGATCATGACGGCGTGCTGTGCTTCGTGTGATGGCACTTGCATGCGACGCGCCGAGCCGATAGCGCGGTGCGCAATATCGCCGTCGCCAGCGATTTCGCTCGAGGTATCGATGATGATGACGCGCTTTTGCAGATCGTCGGCGAGCACGCGCGCGATTTCACGCAGCTTGGTGGTTTTGCCAACGCCAGGGCGACCAAGCAGCAGCAGGCTTTGACCGGCTTCGATGATGTCGCGGATGAGCGCAATCGTGCCAAAGAGCGCGCGACCAACCCGCAGCGTCAGGCCGATGATGTCGCCGCGACGATTGCGAATGGCGGAGATGCGATGGAGCGTGCCTTCGATGCCGGCGCGATTATCACTGCCGAATTCGCCAACCGCGGAGATCACTTGTTGCAGGTCGGCGCGCGTGATGACGTCACTGGAAAGATTGACCGCGCGTCCTGGTAGACGCGCCTGTGCGGGGCGACCGAGATCAAGAACGATTTCGAGTAGCTCTTCGCCTGCGTAGGCGTTGATGCTGCGCTGTAGTGCGGGTGGGAGCGTGTCGATCAGGAGCTGAAGATCATTGCTATGCGAGTGTGCAGTCATGTTCTGCCGCGATGCACCTTGATATTACGTGGGACTGTCATTTAAGGAAGGTCTGAAAAAACCTGCATCGTCATTGCGAGGGACGTTAGCCCCGTGGCAATCCACACAGCGACATGGATTGCTTCGGCTTCGCTTCGCAATGACGGAAGTTTTTTCAGGGGTTTCCTAGCTCGCGTGAATCCGCGCGCTTGCAATGCGCGCGGAGTGCTCAGAACTGGATCTTGCCTCCGCCAGGCAAACCACCAAAACCGCCTCCTGCTTCGGGAATGACGATGGAAGAGGCGGCTTCACGGCGCATTTCCTTGATCTCCTCGATCGCTTGCTCGGCAGCGAGACGCGCGCTGTCACCGAAAGCGGCAATGGCTTCTTCGAGGGAAGCAGCGGGAATTTCGAAGGTCAGCGGCAGTGCGCCGAGTTGAGTCAGCATCTGTGCCTGCCCGAGATAGAGCGTTGGGCGCTTGGCATCATCGGCGCCGCTCGGTGTGACGGGCGAGAGCCTGCGTACCGTGCCGACGCGGCGATCGGTGTAGATCTCTTCGCGATAGAGATCATCTGCTTCCATGCTGAAATCGCCGCTCTGGCGGGTATCGGTCGGACTCACGGCGTTTCTCCGGCGATGTTGGTTAGGCGGCAAGGTTAGCAGGAATGAACGGAAAGAGGGAAGATCGCGCGATTGCGTGTGTGTGACCGTTCATTTTAGGCAGAAGCGTGGGTGGTGTAACATGAGGCCAGTTATTTCGATCAGCGGGCGGAGGCTTTAGCACTATGCTCGAAAAGATTGTTTCCGGTGGACAGACGGGCGTTGATCGAGCGGCGCTCGATGCGGCGCTCGCGCGCGGTATCGAGTGTGGTGGCTGGTGTCCTGCCGGTCGACAGGCCGATGATGGTGTAATCCCTGCGCGCTATCCCTTGCGCGAGACGATCGACATGGATCACACCGTGCGCACTGAGCACAATGTGCGTGATTCCGACGGTACGCTGATGTTCTGCCGGGGAGCGCTGCAAGGCGGCACCGCATATGCGGTATTGATGGCGCGTCACTTGGGGCGTCCGGTGATGGCGATTGATATGGATGCGCCTTTTGATCCGGCTGCGGTTGCGAGCTGGATCGCGAGCTACGATGTTCGCGTGCTGCATATCGGTGGCCAGCGCGAATCGAGTAGCCCAGGGATTTATCAGGCTGCGCGGCGATATATCGAAGCGCTGCTGGATTATCTGGAAAAACGGGGCTGAGATGTCGCCCGCTGATAGTAAAAATCCGCTGCCCTCAGTGGATGAATGGATGCGAACCAGTGCGCTCCTCAATCGCTTCTGTAGCCAGAATGGCTGGATCGATAGCGATACTCTGCGCTGGGATTTGGCCGCAGAAAATAGCGGTTGGCGACGCTCCAATATTCATTTCACCGAAGTGGTGATGGAAGGCTCGGGCTGTGTTGCGGGTCGCATCGAGTGCTTCGGTCAGGTAGATCTGCGGCTTGATGCTCAAGGACGTGTTGTTGATGTGCGCGTGGTTTAGGGATTGCTCTGTTGAGCTTTGTGATTAGCATCGTCGGGGCGCGCCATTCAGGACGCGTAGCGGCTCCGTGTTTTGAAAAAGAGTTCCCGTCCACGCCGTGCGCTGAGCCAACTGATCCCTGTGATATCACCTCCAAGCAAGCTAATCGCTTTCAACAAACCCTATGGTGTGCTCTGTCAGTTCACCGACGAAGAAGGGCGGGCCACGCTTGCTGATTACATCGATGTGCCTGATTACTACGTGGCGGGGCGGCTTGATCGCGATAGCGAAGGATTGTTGCTATTGACCAGCGATGGCAAGCTGCAACAGCGCATTGCAGATCCGCGCTTCAAAGAGTGGAAGACGTATTGGGTGCAGGTGGAAGGCGTGCCTGATGACAAGGCACTGCGTCGTCTCGCGGCAGGTGTGGAGCTTAACGATGGGCCAACGCTGCCGGCGCGGGCGCAGTTTATGGAAGAGCCTGCGCATCTATGGCCGCGCGATCCGCCAGTACGTTATCGCGCTCACATTCCAACCTCGTGGATTCACCTTTCTCTACGGGAAGGGCGCAATCGTCAGGTGCGGCGCATGACGGCTGCGGTTGGTTATCCCACGCTGCGTTTGATCCGCCACTCGGTAGGTGATGTTGCGCTCGATGCGCTTGCGCCTGGGCAGTGGCGCTGGCAGATCAGCCAGCGCGAATAGCTTACATACGTGCGCCGCGTTCGCTTGCGCCGTATCGCTCCAGCGTATTCACCACATAATCGTAGGCTTCATCCACCGAATCGGTGATGAACATCAGGTCAGTGTCACCTGGGCTGATGGTGCCGTAGCGGATGAGCGCTTCGAAATTGATCACGTCACGCCAGAACTGAGAGCCGAACAGCACGATCGGCAGGTGTTTGCGCATCTTGCGCGTTTGCAGCAGCGTCAGCAGTTCAAACAGTTCATCGAGTGTGCCGAAGCCGCCAGGGAATACCAGCACTGCTTTGGCAAGATAGGCGAACCAGAATTTTCGCATGAAGAAGTAGTGAAAATGGAACGACAGTTCGCGCGTGACATAGGCGTTGTCGAATTCTTCCACCGGAATCGAGATGGTGAGGCCGATGTTGACGCCTTTGGCTTCGGACGCGCCGCGGTTGGCGGCTTCCATGATGCCTGGTCCACCGCCGGTGCAGACGACGAAGCGGCGCTTTTCGTCAGGCATCTGCTTGGACCAGTCAGTGAAACGATGGGCGAGTTCACGCGCCGCTTCATAGTAGCGTGACATGTCGAGATCGCGCTGTGCGGTGGCGATGTTTTCACCCGTGCTCTGTGCCGTGGCCAAAGCAGCTTCGGCATCTTCGCGTGATTTCAGTCGCGCTGAGCCCATGAAGACGATGGTGTCTTCCACTGCGTAATGTTTGAAACGACTTTCCGGCTCGACGTATTCCGACAGAATGCGTAGCGTGCGCGCGCTGCTGCTGCCGAGGAATGTTTCGTTGCGGTAGGCTTCCTGGCGCGCTTTTTTGTCTGTCACGATACTTCTCCGAGTGTTGTGCGGATCTAATGGTTTTGAAAACGGGATCGACGGATTGCGCTCAGAAGCGCGGGCGTTCGGCGAGCTCGATGCCATTGCCGTCTGGGTCGCGGCAGAAAATGACGCGCCGACCGGAGCGGCTGGGACTGAAGGCGATGCCGGCTTGGCGCAGGCGATCGGCGAAAGCGTCCACATCATCGACGTGGAAAGCTACATGACGATCGCGTCCGATCGCGATGCTTTCATCGACTAGCGCTGCCCCATGCGGCGGTGGCACTTGCATCAGATGGAGTTGCTGCGCGCCGATCTGAAGCCAGGCGCCGGGGAAACCGAGGTCTGGACGATCGGTTTGTGTCATGCCAAGCAGATCGCAATAAAACGCGAGTGAATGCGCCGTATCAGAGACGATCACGCTGACATGGTGCAGCGCCTGGATAATCATGGCTGCGCATTCTAGCACAGCACTTCCAGCATCTTGCGTACGACGAATCACAAGTGCGCGCGACGGGCTTCGCAAGTAGCGCTTGTCTCATTACAATGCGGGCATGTCGAACCCAGCAAGCTTGCGCAGCTATCGCGTCACGGCGTTTTATGAGCGCCCGGAGCTCGAACGCAATGCGGTTGTCGAGGCTGAATCCGTAGAGCGCGCCATGGTCAAGGCGCTGCTCGAGCGCAAAGTGCCGGCAGGTTTCGTGCGCGATGAGTTTGGCTGGATCGAGCCCGTGTTCTGGAAGGCCGAGATGGCGGGCGAGGCGCGCTGGCCGAGACTGGTGGGTTCTGATCGTTTGATATGGGGTGACGAGACCCGCCCCCGTTCTTTGCGTTTTGCGGTGGAAGAAAACCGCTGAGGCTATTGGCAGTATTCCTATGGAAATCTCATCACCTTTGGCCGCGGACGCCGCGCCTGTCATGGCGGCTGCGGCGTTTGCTTTTGGTGGTCCGGTCATCGAAGTGCGCGCGCATGGGCGCGGCCTGATTCACGATACGTTTGTCGCGCATTTCGGCCCGCCAGTTGCTAAAGCCATTCTCCAGCGCATCAATCGCCGCGCGTTCGATCGACCAGAACTCATCATGGAGAATCTGTACACGCTGCTCGAACATGTGGATGCGCGTGGCGCGGGTGGCTTGAAATTCCCCGTGCCGTATCAGACACGCGCCGGAGAAGTGTTGCACACGGATGCAGACGGGCAGGTGTGGCGCGCGATGAGTTATATCGAGCACACCTGCAGCTATCATCGCCCCGCACATGTTGGCCATGCGCGGGAAGCAGGGCGCGTGCTCGGGCGTTTTCATGCGCTGGTGCATGATCTCAACCCCGCGCGCATGCATGATACGCGGCCGGATTTTCACCATACACCGCGCCACCTCGAACGACTGGATGCCGCGCTGGCGCAGGCTGATGCTGGGCCTTGCGGCGATGAAGTGCAGCGCTGGCTAGATTTCGTCGCTGAGCGCAGAGCGGGCGCTGACGCCATCGAGCAGGCGCTTGCCAGCGGGCGCATCAAACGCCAGATCGTCCACGGCGACCCCAAACTCGACAACGTGCTCTTCGATGAGCGCAGCGATGTCGCCGTTGCACTGATTGATCTTGATACGGTCAAGCCTGGCACCGTACATCACGACATCGGCGATTGCTTGCGCTCGTGCTGCAATCGCGCTGGCGAAACAGCGGATGATGCTAGCGCTGTGCGCTACGACGCCGATATGTATCGCGCTGCGCTCGAGGGCTATTTTGAAACCGCCGGTGATACCACGCGCGATTTGCACGCGCAGGATGTTTATCAGGCGATGCGCCTCATTCCTTTCGAGCTAGGCGCGCGTTTTCTCGCCGATCATCTGGCGGGGGATCGCTACTTCCGCATAGATTTCCCAGGGCAGAATCTGGTCCGTGCCGCGACCCAGTTCCGGCTTTCGGCTGATGTTGAACGTCAACGCGAGGAGATCGAGGAGTTTGTTGCTGGGTTGATTGCGAAGGTGGGGTAGTCATGCTTGGGTTGGTGATGGCGCAGCCCGGGAGTGATTTTCAGGACGCGGAG
>JAITWN010000145.1 GCA_031285245.1 Chromatiales bacterium
CGGAGCCGCTGCGCGCCAACAGCCCTGAAAAATAGTAGCGGGCACCGCATCCGCATCATCGCGATGCCTCGAGAAAAACAAAAGCTTCCCCTGATCGCCCTCTAGCTAAAAGCCTGCAAAACCTACAGGCAAAAAAATCCGGTCTGGGAGACCGGATTCAAAAGTCCGTGCCCGGATCCACCATCGGGAGGGGGAGGGGGGAGGGGGAGGGCCGGGACGGATTTACTGCCAAGGGATTCGTTCGCTATGCACTGTCCTTAAGTAAGTAATCTTTCGAAATCTTAGGTGTTCGTTCATTCGGCTGCCGGCCGCATTGCGCATTTTCTTCCGGGCGACAGTGCCGCACCGTTAAACAGTAGGACGCGATCAGCAGGTCTAGAGTTCCCTAATCGAAAAAATTTTTTATGCGCCGTTTCAAGAAATAAAGCCGACTGCTTGAAATCAGAACACGTCACATAACTTCAGCTTTTTAGAAGATAGGAACGGCCTGCACGCTTTTCAAGAGCGCGCGGATCAGCATATTTCTTCACCACCCGCTTGCCCATCGACATGGTGCGCACTTTAGGCACAGCTCGATACCTCAGCATTGATAATTCTCAATATCGCGTGTGAACGCGGGTTTTTGCGTATAGGCTCAATAGCGTAATCGCCGTGTTACTAAATTACGTCACTGGCAGAAAGCGAAATCGCGCCACTTAGCGCGCGCTGCTTCTTGTGGAAATGTCGGCGGGCAATACGCGATGCAGAGAAACGAAGTGAAGTTCGCCCGCGCCGAGCGTGAGCGGATAAGAGAAAGTTTCAACAACCGCACCCTGACGGTCGAGCAGTTCGATACGCGCCGTATGCTCGCCCGCTGGAATCGGCAGACGCAGCATATCGATGTTTCCCGGCAAGGTGCTCCAACTGCGCGTGTCGGCGCGCTCAGTGATCAAACCAGCGATATTGACCGCGAGCCCCACGAGCTCATTCTCACGTGCAACCTGGCGACTTGCCTCATGCTTGACGACAGCGCGACCGGCGGTACGCGCGATAATGGCGCCGCGCCGCGCCTCGAGCGCAGCACGAGCGGCGGCATCGATATCCTCGGCAAGCTCAGTACGCGCGGCGGCGCCATCCACCGTCACTGCCGCTGCCGCAATCTGCGGGCGGCGCTTCTGATCGTAGAACGGCATCGATATCGAAACGAGACGCCCGGCCGACGTCGGCACGGTGACACTACTTTCCCGCATCACCGGCGCGAGACCGCTGTGCAGCAGCACGATGAGCTCGGCCTCGCCAGGAACCCGGGGGCGGAGTTGGACCTCTCCCAGTCCGAATTCCTTACGATAGCGCGCCGCCTCATCATTGAGGGCAAGACGCGTTGCCAGTCGCACCAGATCAAGGCCAAGCGCACGCGGCACCGTTACCGCTCCAGCCGGGTAAGAATGATAAATCTCATAAGCCTTGCGGTAGGCGATCATGGCATCGCTCCACTCCCCGCCCGCCTCAAACACCATGCCGCTCAGGTAACGCGGCAGCGCGGCACCGGCAAATGGTTTGCCGCCATTGAGGCTGCCGAGCAGCACATCGAGCTGTAGCATCTCAACCCGCGCATCATCCCGCCTCCTCTGCTCCAGATAATTGAGCGCAGCATAGAAATGCAGGAAAGCGCGCTCGTAAGGCTCACCGGTATAGCTGCGCTGGGCATCGTTGATGGCGAGCGCGCCGGCTTGCTCACTGACGCTGACCGCCAGCACTGCCTCGATCTGCGCCTTGGCCTGCTCGAATGCCTCCTCGCTGGCGGGAAGATCCTCTTTCAGACGCAGCAGCATGCCGCGATTGAGTTGAAAGAGCACAGCATCACGCTCGCGATTACCGGCGCGCTTTTCCAGCACTTGTAATGCGCCTGGAATATCCTGCGCGACGATGCGCCCCTCCATCTGCGTAGCCCAATCGCCATAAGTCGCGCAGCCGCTGAGCAGCAGCACGCCGAGAATGAAGAGGAAACGATACATGCGAAAGTTCAGGAGGCGATATTGAAACAGGGGACGAGCCTTAATCCCGTCCCCGCCGTTTCATAAGCTATCGATCAGGACCGAATCGCCGCCCTGGTGACGAACTTCTTGATCTTCTTCTGGCCGATCCAAACCTTGCGATTGTCAGCCAGGCTGACCAGCGTGAGGTCGATCTGATAAAAGCGTACCTGGCGACGGCCTTCGACATCGAGAATGGTATTGATCGTGCCCTGCAGCATGAAGTCAGCGCCGAGCTCACGACCCGCGGCGTTGCGCGATTCCTGCGTAGCGTTCTGCGCCTGATCGACGCGCTCATCGCGAATTTCCTCACGCTCGGCGCTCGAAGCGACGAAATTCACCTGTCCTGAATTGATCAGCTCACGCGCAAGATCGTTGACGAAAGTATTGGTATTGATGTGCTCATGGCTGAGGTTACGCACCTCGCCAACGATGACCGTCGGCCGGTTGCCTTTCGCCTGGCGGAAATCACCGATCCAAGGGCGCGCGAGCACATCCTTGATCATTTCCTCAGAGACCAGGCGGGAATCCGTGTCGTTCCAATTACCACTGAGGTCGGCCTCAGCATCCGTCGCCATACGCTCAACGCGAGTAGCGCAACCCTGAAGAACAAAAGCCAGCATCATCAATACTGCCATAGCCGGCAGAGCGCTCTTGAATATTCCCTTCATCATCCTCTCCTGAAAATCAGTTCAATAGTGATAGCTGCGCTTGATATCGGCCACAGCTGGCTCGGCCGTTATTCTGCACTGCCGCCGCGCACTTGGATAGAGGCGATGTGCCGCCGATGATAGGCCTGCACCCGCTCGATAAAGTTCTGACATTGCGCGGAGTTAGTGAGCTCATCCTCCTGCACTACTGGAAGTTGCGGCAGCCGCGCCGTGATCACCGCAGCGAAGAGGCCAGCATCCGTACCAACGCTATCACCCTGCGCGTTCACGACCGCAATACCCGTCACGCCGCAACTCGGCGAACGGCACTTGAAAACATAGCCACTGATGAGACCATCCAGACGCGCTGCCGTGCGCTCGGCATATTCAATGAGCGCAGCAGTGACATCGCGCGCAGGATCATCCACCTGCCGCGCACGCAACCCACCCGCCACCCGCACCAAATGAATCGGCGGCCGCGGCACGCCAAACCCCCCCCCCACCACCCGACAGAACGGCAAAAAAAAAAAACAGAGCCCGAGGTAGATACAAAAATCATACAACCCCGTGTCGCGCCCCGCGGAA
>JAITWN010000078.1 GCA_031285245.1 Chromatiales bacterium
AAACCGTTGGCGCGCAGCGGCTCCGCGTTTTGAAAAAGCATTCCGATCCTGCCTGACCGCAGAGCCCTGAGACGGTGGCCGCACGAGCCGGCGCGCGCGGGATGGGTTATCCTTAGCGCCCTAGAACGCTAACTGGAACGATCACAGGTGAACATTCTGATCATCGGCAGCGGCGGTCGCGAACACGCGCTGGCCTGGAAAGCAGTACGCTCCCCGCTCGCAGAGCGCGTCTTCGTCGCCCCCGGCAATGCCGGCACCGCACGCGAAGCGGGCGTTGAAAACATCGCCATCGACGCGCTCGACATCAACGGCCTGCTGCAATTCGCGCGCGAAAATAAGGTCGGCCTCACCATCGTCGGTCCTGAAGCGCCACTGGTCGCGGGCGTCGTCGATGCTTTTCACGCCGCGGGCCTGCGCTGCTTCGGCCCAACACGCGCCGGCGCGCAACTCGAAGGCTCCAAAGCCTACGCCAAAGACTTTCTCGCCCATCACCACATCCCAACCGCCGCCTATGCCGTATTCAGTGACAGCGCGGAAGCCAAGGCGTGGATACGCAAACAAGGCACGCCGCTCGTGGTCAAGGCCGATGGCCTCGCCGCTGGCAAAGGCGTGATCATCGCGCACGAAGAGCATGAAGCCCTCGCCGCCGTTGAAGACATGCTCGAAGGCAATGCCTTCGGCGACGCTGGTCACCGTGTGGTGATCGAGCAATTCCTCGCGGGCGAAGAAGCCAGCTTCATCGTCATAAGCGATGGCGTCAACGTACTGCCAATGGCAAGTTCGCAGGATCACAAAGCACGCGACGACGGCGACACCGGCCCCAATACCGGCGGCATGGGCGCGTATTCACCCGCACCGGTGATCGATGCCGCCATGCATGAGCGCGTGATGCGCGAAGTGATCATGCCGACCGTGCGCGGCATGGCTGACGACGGTATCCCTTATATTGGCTTTCTCTATGCTGGACTGATGATCGGTAGCGACGGCGTGCCGCGCGTGCTCGAATTCAACTGCCGCTTCGGTGACCCGGAAACTCAGCCCATCATGATGCGTTTGCGTTCGGATTTGATTGAGCTATGTCTCGCCGCCACTGAAGGCAAACTCGATCGGCAAAAAGCAGATTGGGATCCGCGCCGCGCACTCGGCGTAGTGCTTGCCGCGGGTGGTTATCCGGGGGAATACGCCAAGGGCGATGTCATCACGGGATTGAATGAAGCTGCTGCCATCGCAGACACCAAAGTTTTCCACGCCGGCACTGCCACGCGTGGCGATGACGTCATCACCGCAGGTGGCCGCGTGCTATGTGTTTGCGGACTCGGCGACACGGTCTCTTCTGCACAGCGCAAAGCCTATGAAGCCGCAAGCCACATCCGTTTCCCCGGCGTGCACTATCGCCGCGATATCGGCTATCGCGCGATCGCCCGCGAAGAAAAGCAGGGCTGAAGCTTCACACTCATGGCATGGCAACGATGGCGCTTGGCGCAAGCGCGGCGCTATATCGAAAGCGGCAGCATCGTTGCCTATCCCACCGAAGCGGTTTATGGCCTAGGCTGCAATCCCTTCGATCGCGAAGCTGTGCTGCGGCTGCTGCGCATCAAGCAGCGTCCGCTCGCGCTTGGTCTCATCCTCATCGGCGCACGCTTCGAACATGTTGCGCCTTTTATTGATCAGGACATCGACACCGGTATTGATCAACAAACACTCACGCGCATCAAACGCGATTGGCCAGGTCCGCGCACTTGGCTGCTGCCTGCATCAACACTCGTGCCACCGTGGATTCGCGGCGCGCATGCAACCGTTGCGCTGCGCGTTAGTGCCCATCCGCATGCCGCAGCACTTTGTGAAGAAGTTGGCGGCGCATTAGTTTCAACCAGCGCCAATATTCACGGCCGCCCCGCAGCGCGCAGCGCGCAGCAACTGCGGTTGCGCCTCGGCGCCGAGATCGATTTCATCTTGCCCGGCAGCGTCGGCGCGCTCACGCGACCAACGCCGATCCGCGATGCAGTGAGCGGAGAAGTGATTCGCCCCGCCTGAAGAATCCTGAGCAAATGGCTTGGGTGCAGGCATGTTCCGCCTGCGTTAGAATTCGGCCAGACAATATCCACACAGGAAAAAAGACAATCATGGACCAACCCGACATCGGCGCAGTCAAAGACTATCTCCTCGGCCTGCAAACGCGCATCACCACCGCGCTCGCAGAGGAAGACGGCGCAGCCAGCTTCCATGAAGATCTGTGGGAGCGCCCCGAAGGTGGTGGCGGTGGGCGCACCCGCGTGCTGAGCGAAGGCGCGGTCTTTGAACAAGGCGGCGTCAACTTCTCCCATGTCACCGGCGCCAGCATGCCCGCAGCCGCCACCGCCCAGCGCCCCGAACTCGCCGGACGCAAATACGAAGCGCTCGGTGTGTCGCTGGTCATCCACCCGCGCAATCCTTATGTGCCGACCTCGCACGCCAACGTACGCTTCTTCATCGCCACGCGCGAAGGCGAAGCACCGATCTGGTGGTTTGGCGGCGGCTTTGATCTCACGCCTTATTACGGCTTTGAAGAAGACGCCGTGCACTGGCACCAAGTCGCGCGCGACGCCTGCGCCCCCTTCGGCAATGGCGTCTACCCACACTACAAACGCTGGTGCGATGAGTACTTCTTCCTGCGTCACCGCCAGGAAGCGCGCGGCGTCGGCGGCCTCTTCTTCGATGATCTCAACGAAGGCGGCTTCAAGCGCAGCTTCGATCTCATGCGCAGCATCGGCGACCACTACGTCCCCGCCTACCGCCCCATCGTCGCTCGCCGCAAAAACATCCCTTATGGTGAGCGCGAACGCGACTTCCAGCTCTATCGCCGTGGCCGCTACGTCGAATTCAACCTCATCTACGACCGCGGCACCATCTTCGGCCTACAAACCGGCGGGCGCACCGAATCGATCCTGATGTCACTGCCACCGCTAGTGAAATGGAAATACAACTGGCGCCCCGAAGCAGGCAGTGCGGAAGAAAAGCTGTATCGGGATTTTCTGCCGGCGAAGGATTGGTTGAAGTAACTCTGAACCTTCCATGTTGGGCATCACCATGGGCTCTGTCGGTAGACATAGGTGCGATGCCCAACATGCGGCTCGCTTGGTGAGAAGCTAGGGCTGAATATCGAAGCGGTGGCATAGGCCATGCCTATGAGTTTGTACCGCTTGGGCCGAGCGCGAAGTGACGCTCAACATCACCATCATCCTCAGAAAAACCCCGGCGTCCGAACTTGCCGGACGAAACGGATAACCACGTTATTGAGCTGGCCGTCGCAGGAGGTGCCGCCTACGTCATCACTCGCAACCTGCGCCACATCGCCAAAATGGAGTTGAGCTTTCCCGGCCTTAAACTGATTTCACCAGAAAATTTTCTCAAGGAGATCTGACATGACAGCATTGACTGTAAGACTCTCGGATGAAAAACACCGCCGCCTGAAAGCGCTGGCGCATAGCCGCGGCACCCCGCTCAACCGCCTGATCGACGAAATGACGACGGTAATGCTTGCTCAATTTGATGCTGAAACCCGCTTCAAAACCCAGGCCGCGCGCGAAACCCATCAAAAAACTCGTGGACTCGAACTGCTGAAGAAGGCGCAGAGTTCAGAATAAGCTGTTGCCTGAAGTGAAGCGCTCACCAATGACGGCGCCGGCACAGCCTTATCCTGAAACTGTTACCTATGTCTCCAGACAACGGCAGGGGCCTTTCATGACGATTTTTCGATAGCGGACGAAGAAGTGCTACGCGTACGATCCTCGTTCATAATGTCGGATTGCGGCCATGCAGGCATGGGGGGGTCATGATTCTGGTGACAGGTGGTGCTGGCTTTATCGGCGCCAATTTTGTGCTTGACTGGTTGCGTCAATCGGACGAAGCCATTCTGAACGTAGACAAGCTGACTTACGCGGGCAATCTAGGCACATTGAGGCCGCTGCAGGGCAATCCGAAACATGTGTTTGCCCAGATGGATATCTGCGATCGAGCCGCACTCGACGCACTTTTCACCGAGCATCGGCCGCGCGCGGTGCTGCATTTCGCGGCGGAAAGTCACGTCGATCGTTCGATTCATGGCCCAGCGGACTTTATCCAGACCAATGTGGTCGGTACGTTCACGTTGCTTGAAGCGGCGCGGGCGTATTGGAGCGCCCTCAGCAACACTGAAAGATCCGCGTTCCGTTTCCTGCATGTTTCAACGGACGAAGTCTATGGCTCGCTCTCCCCCGCCGATCCACAGTTCACAGAATCTACGCCCTATGCGCCCAACAGTCCCTACGCGGCGAGCAAGGCCGGCTCGGACCATCTCGTGCGTGCGTGGCACCACACCTATGGCTTGCCAGTGCTGACGACCAACTGCTCGAACAATTATGGTCCGTACCAATTTCCTGAAAAACTGATTCCGCTGATGATCGCGAATGCACTCGGCGGCAAACCGCTACCTGTGTATGGCGATGGTCAGAATGTGCGCGACTGGTTGTACGTCGGCGATCATTGCAGCGCGATTCGCGAAGTGCTTGCCCAGGGCGAGGCGGGTGAGACGTACAACGTGGGCGGTTGGAACGAAAGAAAGAATCTTGAAGTCGTGCATACGCTGTGCGATTTGCTCGATGCGTTACGTCCGAAGAGAGCGGGCTCGTATCGCGACCAGATCACTTATGTGGAAGATCGCCCAGGCCATGACCGTCGTTATGCGATCGACGCGCGCAAGCTCGAACGAGAACTCGGCTGGCGACCGCAAGAGACATTTGAAACCGGTCTTGAGAAGACCGTGTGCTGGTATCTCGACAACCAGGCATGGGTCGACGAAGTTGCCTCGGGCGACTACCGGCAGTGGATCGACACAAATTACGCACAGCGCTCGCATGCATAGGGCAGCAACGAATGGCACGTAAAGGCATCATCCTCGCCGGCGGTTCGGGCACGCGGCTTTACCCGATCACCCACGTGGTGTCGAAGCAGCTCTTGCCGGTCTATGACAAACCTATGATCTACTATCCGCTGTCGACGCTGATGACGGCTGGTATTCGTGATGTGCTCATCATCTCCACGCCGGAAGATACCTTCCGTTTCGAGACTATGCTTGGCGATGGCAATCAGTGGGGTATGAATATCGAGTACGCTGTGCAGCCCTCGCCGGATGGACTGGCGCAGGCATTTATCATCGGCCGTGATTTCATCGGTAACGATCCTTCGGCGTTGATTCTGGGCGATAACATTTTCTACGGGCACGATCTCGCGAAACCGCTGGAACATGCGAATGCCCGGCAAAGCGGGGCGACCGTATTTGCCTATCACGTGCAGGACCCGCAGCGCTATGGCGTGGTGGAATTCGACCCAGAGCTTCGTGCGGTGTCGATCGAAGAAAAGCCAGTGCAGCCCCGTTCGAACTATGCAGTGACCGGTCTTTATTTCTACGACAATCGCGTGTGCGACATCGTGGCTGATATCAAACCCTCGACGCGCGGCGAACTCGAAATCACGGATCTCAATTCGCGCTACCTCGAAGCAGGCGCACTCAATGTCGAGATCATGGGGCGCGGCTACGCCTGGTTCGATACGGGCACGCACGATTCGCTGATTGAAGCAGCAATGTTTATTGCGACGCTGCAAAAGCGGCAAGGGCTCATGGTGGCGTGTCCAGAGGAGATCGCCTTTCGCCACCGGTGGATCGATGCAAGCCAGATAGAGAAACTGGCTGCGCCGTTATCGAAGAGCGGTTATGGAAAATATTTGTTGAGCATTCTTACGGACCCGGTCGTATGGTCATCGCAGTAACTCCCACGGCGCTGCCCGAAGTCAAGCTCATCGAACCGAAGGTATTCGGCGATGCGCGCGGATTTTTTGTCGAAAGCTTCAATGCCCGGGAATTCGCAGCGCAGGTGCAGGCCGGCATCGAATTTGTACAAGACAACCATTCGCGCTCGGCAAAAGGCGTGTTGCGCGGATTGCATTATCAGATCGAGCATGCACAGGGAAAGTTAGTACGCGTGACTGAGGGCGAAGTGTTTGACGTTGCGGTTGATGTGCGCCGGAGTTCACCGAATTTTGGTAAATGGGTGGGCGTAACGCTTTCCGCAGAGAATCACCGTCAATTGTGGGTGCCCCCTGGATTCGCGCATGGATTCGTCGTGCTTTCAGCATCGGCGCAGTTTCTCTACAAGACGACTGATTACTGGTTTCCCGAGTTCGAACGCTGCATCGTGTGGAATGATGCGCAAATTGGCATCGAATGGCCGATTAATTTCGCGCCTATGCTGGCGGCGAAGGATGCGGCAGGTAAGCGCCTCAATGAGGCTGAAGTGTATACGTGAGCACGCATTGAACGCATTCCCCACCATCCTCGTCACGGGAGTGAATGGTCAGGTAGGCTTTGAGCTTCTGCGTAGCTTGCAGGGCTTGGGGCGAATCATTGGTCTCGATCGCGCCGCGCTTGATCTTGCAAATCTTGACCAGATTCGAGCGGTAGTGCGCGAGGCAAAACCAGCTATCATCGTCAACCCCGCCGCGTACACGGCGGTAGATAAAGCAGAAACCGACGAAGCGGCGGCACGCCAGTTGAATGCCGAAGCGCCGCGCGTTTTCGCCGAAGAGGCCGCACGCTGCAGCGCCGCGCTGATCCACTATTCAACTGACTATGTCTTCGATGGCACGAAGGATGCGCCATATACCGAAGACGACGTCACGAATCCGCAGAATGTTTATGGCAAGACCAAGTTGGAAGGCGAGCAGTGGATCGCGGCAAGCGGTTGCGCGCATTTGATCTTGCGCACGAGCTGGGTGTATGGACGGCGTGGCAAAAACTTTCTGCTCACCATGCTCAAACTCGGCGCAGAGCGCCCCGAATTGCGCGTAGTGGCCGACCAGATCGGCGCGCCAACTTGGTCGAACACCATCGCCATGGCGACAGCACATATCGTGGCGCAGGCATTGGCCGCGCAGCATGCGGGGGATACCCACTGGTGGCGCGAGCGTAGCGGGATCTATAACCTCACCGCCAACGACTCGACCTCGTGGCATGGCTTCGCGAGCGCGATACTCGATATTGCAATGGGCGACAAAGCACCGAAGGTCACACCGATTCCAGCGGCGGAGTATCCTGTGCCTACGAAGCGGCCGGCGAACTCGCGTCTGGCGGGGGACAAACTGGCCCGAGTATTCGAGCTGAGATTACCGGCTTGGGACGAGGCGCTGGGGCTTTGTCTCACGGACTGATGGAAGCAACCACGACCGGACATACCAGGGCCGGGACGGTCGTTGTGTTTTACCGACCCGATGCAGAATGTGTTGCCCGTGCGAATCGGCTTGTAAGCTTCGGGCCATGTGTTGTGATCGATAACACGGAGCAGACAGGCAAACTTGACTCGATAGGGCTCGACTCGCGAATCGACTTCGTCGCTAATGGTGCCAATCTGGGTGTTGCCACGGCAATTAACCAGGGTATTGAGGTACTAATAGCGCGCGAATGCGATTACGCAGTTCTCCTTGACCAGGATAGCGAACCATCTGACTATTTGTTGCACGCACTAGTGCGAACGATGGAAAGCCAGCTCTCGTGCGGAAAGAAGGTGGCGCTAGTCGGCCCTACTTACGAAGATAAACGACTCGGCGGTGTTACACCGTTCGTGCGTTTCAGGCCATGGCGTTTACAACGCATTGTGCCAACGGGCTCATCTCCGGTGGAAGTTGATTTCCTGATTACCTCGGGATCGTGCCTCAATCTTGCAGCATGGCCGGTGATTGGCCCAATGGACGATGCATTATTCATCGATTTTGTTGATCTGGAATGGTGCGTGCGTGCTCGCTTGAAGGGCTATTCAGTACTGGGCGCCCCTGCGTTGCGACTTTCGCATTCACTCGGTGGTGAGCCAGTACGTGCGTTTGGGCGAGCTTATCCGGGGCACAGTGCAATACGCCACTATTACCAATTCCGCAACGCCATTGCACTGCTGAAGCGTAGTTACATGCCTTGGAGCTGGAAATCTACGGAACTGGTGAAACTGCCAGGGCGCCTTGTTATCTATGGGCTGTTCATGTCGCCGCGCGTTGAACATCTGAGAATGGCGCTGCTTGGAATGTGGCATGGTTTGATTGGGCAACTGGGGATATGGGGACGTAGCTAAAAATCTGTCAAAGTGCATACGATTGCAAATAGCGCAATTTACTTTTGGTTCTGTTTCCGCTTTTCCCTCTAAACATTAAACGATCACATGTTATTTCGCGCGTTAGTTGATCTGAAGAATAGCCTTGCCTCTTGGCGTTTGTGGACGCTGCTCGGATGGCTGGAAGTGCGGCAGCGCTATGCGCGATCGCGCGTCGGTCCGTTCTGGTTGACGATCAGCATGGGCGTCATGATCACGTCGATAGGCATGGTCTACGGGACATTGTTCGGCATGGAAATGGTCGACTACTTGCCGTTCCTTGCCATCGGTCTCGTGATGTGGGCCGCACTTTCGCAGACTGTGAATGATGGCAGCGTCGCGTACACCAATAGCGGCCAATATATCCGGCAAGTTGCCACACCCAAGCTGATTTACGTCTTGCAAGTAGCCTGGCGTAACTCTGTCATCCTTGCGCACAATTTCGTGATTGTACTGGTGTTGTTAGCGCTATTTGGCGTGAAGAATTGGATGACCTTGCCATTATTCATCCCCGCACTGTTGGTCTATTTCGCCAATGCGCTGTGGATGGCGATGATCTGCGGACTACTCTCCGCGCGGTTCAGAGATTTGCCGCAGATCGTCCAGGCGCTGATGCAAGTGGCTTTCTATGTCACCCCCATCCTCTATCGGCCAGAAGCGTTACACCGGTTTTCGTTTATCGTTGAATTCAACCCATTTGCTTATTTGATTGATGTAGTGCGCGGTCCATTGATTGGCCAAGCACCAACGGCCTTAACCTGGGGTGTGACGATCAGCATGGCCGTCGTGGGATGGAGCATCGCGCTCGCACTCACGGGGCGTTATCTGAAGCGTATTCCGTACTGGGTTTGAGGAGGAAGCATGGCATTCATCGAACTCAAGGGAGTGACGCTTGCTCTGCCTATTTACGATGTCCAGGGCCGGTCACTGAAAAAAAAGATCATGCGCTTTGGACGTCGCAATGCTATCGCGGAGGGTAACGATGGCGTGATCGTTGTGCGCGCGCTCGACAATGTCGATTTGCGTTTCGAGCCAGGCGACCGCATTGGATTGATTGGCCGTAATGGCGCGGGGAAATCGACACTGCTGCGCGTCATGGCTGGCATTTACGCGCCATCCGCCGGAACCGTGACCAGCGAGGGCAAGATCGTTTCCTTGCTCGATATCAGCCTGGGCATGGATGAGAACTCAACCGGCATGCAGAACATCCGGCTGCGCGGTCTTTTGCTGGGCATGAGCGATGCCGAGATTCAAGCCAAGCAGCAATCGATCGTCGAATTCTGTGAGCTTGGCGATTACCTGGATTTGCCGCTGCGCACCTACTCGAGCGGCATGCGTGTACGGCTCGCCTTCGCAGTTTCCACCGCCGTCAATGCGGAAATCCTGCTGCTGGATGAAGTCATGGGCGTAGGCGATGCAGCGTTCATGCATAAAGCAAAAGACCGGCTTCATGATTTGCATAATCGCGCGGAAATTGTCGTACTGGCGATGCATTCGAATGCCGAGATTCGTAACGTGTGTAACAAGGTGCTTTGGATGGAGAACGGGCGTGTTCGCGCGTTTGGCACAGTCGAGGATGTGGTGTCTGCTTATGAGGCGACGGTTTGAGAAAATGTAGAGAGTGCGTTCAGCATTGACCGCGTTGTTCGAGCTTGCCGCTCATACACTGGCCACGCTCTCAAAAATACGCATGCCCTGTCCAGCAGCCAACTTGCGATGATTCAGAAAAATGAAAATAGCTCTATTCAATGACACTGCCGCGTACGGACATTTCGGTTGTCACGCAGTTTCCGATGCACATGCACGCATGCTTGGACGAGCAGGGCATGAAGTCAAAGAGCGCTTTTTTTTAGACTGGTCACCTGTTGTGACCGATCCCCGCGGTCCGGGCGCAATCAATCATCTGCTGCATGATGATGATTTTCGCCATCGAATAGAAAATGTCGATGCAGTGATCGTAAATGGAGAAGGTACGATCCATCACGGCAGCGGCCTGCATTTACTTGCTGTGCTTGGCGCTGCTCAGAAACTGGGGAAAGCTACATTACTAGTCAATGCAGTATACGAAAACAGCGAGTTCCATGAAGATGTCATTGCCAGATTGGATGATTTCACGGTGCGAGAGCAGAGTTCTCTTGAGTATGCAAAATCAAGAAAACTACCAGCGCGACTTGTTTTGGATTCCAGTTATGCGGCATCGTTTTCGGATGACAGACTTATTGATCTCTCCGAAAAAGTCGTGTTGACCGATTGGCACTTACAACGAACTGCCGATGTCGGAAAAACTATTAGGGACTATCTTGCAGAGCGTCGCGAGCACGCCTTTTTTCTCCCTTTCGAACGATCTGATGCCATTAAAATATGGCATCGAATTCCTGCGAGCTTATCCTCCGCGACCGTGGTTCATACTGCTAGGCACCATGGTGTTTATTTTTGTATTAAAGCAAAAATCCCCTTTGTTGCATTACCTTCAAATACTCATAAAGTTGAAGGGCTTTTAAAGCAATACGGGCCCAAAATCCCAATCGTCAAATCATTGAATGATCTCAAGGAGGGAGAAAAATGGGCCATGGCAAACAAAAATTACTACGAGGATTTTTTCCACAAGATAGAGGAATGTTTGCCTCTTGATACTTTTCGCTGCCTTGGAGAGAAATTTGACCCACAGGGGGAACAACGGGAAATCACCAAACTTGCCTTGGATCTTAGCCACCATTCAAGCAGTCCGATGATGAATGGAGAGTTTGAAACGAAAATACTATCGACAAAATATATCGATATGGTGAGTTCTGTAAAAAATTCTGACACAGCTGACATTACGTCAGAAGATGCTTTCTCACAGATGCGCAACGAACTCGACGCACTCCGCAGTGAGTTAGGCAAGCTATACGATTCCAGGTCGTGGCGACTGACTGCGCCGTATCGGTTCCTCGGGCGTTTTGCTCACAGTTTGTTCGGACGGATGCAGTCACAACCCTGATTTGCCTCACACCATCTCCCCGACCGCTTTCCCACAAGCAGGCCAGAGGTTTCAAAGTGTAGTCATGACTAACCGCTGTTTCGATGTAAATCCGCCCAAGGCATGCTCAGCGTTCGCTACTGTAGCTCGCTGCGAGGCGATAAAAAATCTTCCAACTGCGATGCCTTGATCCCAGCAGGCTCAAAAAGCCAGCGTGGATTGTGGCGAAGGCGCAAGATATGATCCGCAAAAGCGCCATCCTGGTACAAAAAGTCATCCAGCACACGGCAATAGCGACAAGCCAGAAAGGCAAGAAAGTCATACCGCGCAGCGGGAGTCGCAGCGCCTAGTTTATAAAATTTTGACCGTCCCAAGATCGTAAGCTCTTTGCCCAGAATTGCGCCTGCGGCTGCGACATTGGATGAGATGGTTGCAACACCGTCAATAAGCGGCAAAAGCAGGTCTGATTTCGCAGTGCGAAATTCCGGTGGAACATGCAGGATATTCGGTTGTGCCTGCACCACCTCATCCATCAAGTCATTAGAGGGGCAGGTGTCTGCTACATGCCATTGGGGAAGAATGACCCATTCGCTCCCGATCTTATCTGCCAGTCGCCGCAAGACAGATAGGGGATCCAGCGCAGGGCGAAAACTCACTCCTTCATACGTAATCCAGTCGATTGGTTGCAGTGCCGCAAGCATAATTTTCTTGCCTTTACTCGCCTGCCTTAACCAAGGTCCTAAACCTGATGATTCCGTAGCTTCCTGGAGGGGAGCGATCCATTGCCGCTGCCAAATATCGGCGAACGTATTCATGGAGGGATGATCCCACTTCGCACGCGCGAACCAATCCACCGCGCTGTTTATTTGATGTCCGTAAGGATCGACATGGATAGCCGTCTTCAAACCAGTTCGAGGAAGCGGGCCGAGCTCCATGAACATTACCTTTTCTGGTCCAAAAACCTTTCTCAGATACCTATTTTCGCTCATTGATATGACGATATCTGGAGAGAATTTCTGCTTGATATTTCGCAAAGCCCGTAGCAACGGTCGATTACGAAAACTGAACCCATAACATAAATCTCGACTATATGTGGTTCGGTCGAAATTTAAACTTCTCAAAAGATCTACCTGATTGATCGGGTGTATCTCTTCAAATGCCGCCGTTTCTAGATTTTTCATCATTGGCGAGGCAGCAATTTGACTGGTGAAGCAGCTCGCGGATCGATCAGCAAACGCCGAGAATAAATCCCACCAGTATTTTAAATGGTATGGATTGCCCCTGTATGTCATAGGTTCGAAATAAAACAAAACTCTCTTCTTCATGACATTATTCATCCTCGAAATGGAAAATCGCAGAAATCATAGAAGGACATTTTTATGGACAACCATCAATGGAGAGCACCTGGTCTCGAACGGTCGTGAGACTCACGCAAGAGGGGTCTGTCATAAATTCCGTGTTCAAGGCTGATTGAGACTCACACGGCAGGTAATCCCCCCGTTCTTAGCGGGGCTCAGAAGTGGAAAATGGTCATGCGGCCATTGCCAGCTTCTGCCTGGGCGTGATGCCGCCTAGCGCCATGTTCGGTCTTTCGTTG
>JAITWN010000190.1 GCA_031285245.1 Chromatiales bacterium
GGTGTAGTGGTCAGCGGTGCTGGCTCACTTCCTCCAAAACGCCGGCGTCAGCAATACCAGCAAAGTGAAGATTTCCAAACGCCCGAGCAGCATGGCAAGCGTGCAGAGCCATTTGGCGCCGTCGTTGACGTCGTGAAAGGTGGTGGCGACTTCGCCTAGTCCGGGGCCGACGTTATTGAGGGACGCGGCGACAGCGCCGAAAGCGGTGACGTGATCAACGCCGGTTGCCATGACGGCGAGGATGAGCAGGGTGAAGGTCACCACGTAAACCGAGAAAAAACTCCATACGGCATCGAGCACTCTGCCGGGCAGGGCGCGTTCACCCAGCCGAATCGGGCGCACCATATGCGGGTGGATCAAGCGCTGCATTTCGCGCAGGCCGACTTTGCTGAGCACGATCAGTCGAATTACTTTGAGTCCGCCTGTCGTTGATCCCGCGCAGCCACCGATGAAGCTTGCGAACATCAAGATCAATGGCAATCCCAAGGGCCAAGTGGCAAATGCGCCGCTGAAGCCGGTGCCAGTGATGACTGACACCGCCTCGAAAGCGCCATGGCGCAGCGCTTCCACAGGCCCGTAAGAGTGGCTGATCCAGAGCAGACCAGCGGTGATGGCGATCAGCAAGGCGACGATGCTGAAGAACACGCGGGTTTGTGTGTCGCGCCAGTAAATAGCGGGTCCGAAGCGATGAACCGCTAGAAAATGGGTATTGAAACTGATCGCGCCCATGAGCATGAAAACGATGGCGACGATATCGATGGCCGGATTGTCGAACGAAGCGATGCCATCATCGTGCGTGGAAAATCCACCGGTTGAAACCGTGGCGAAGCTGTGACCGACGGCATCGAAGAGCGTCATTCCTGCGAGCCAGTAAGCACTGGCGCAGGCGATGGTCAGGAATACATAGATGATCAGCATGAAGCGCGCGGTTTGCGTAACACGTGAAGTGATGCGTTCATCTTTCATCGGTCCGGCGATTTCTGCGCGATAGAGCTGCATGCCACCAACGCCGAGCATCGGCAAGATGGCGACGGCGAGCACGATGATGCCAAGGCCGCCGTACCACTGTAGTTGCTGGCGATACATCACGATGGATTTTGGCAACGCATCGACGCTCGCGAGCGTGGTAGCGCCGGTGGCGGTGAAGCCGGAAACAGCTTCAAACACGGCATCGGTGAGATCAAGATGCGCACCGAGATAAAGCGGCAGACTGCCGAGCGTACTCAGCAAAATCCAAAACAGCGCGACCACGACGAAGGTTTCCCGGTTCAGCAGATTGCCGCGGCAGCTGCGCGTTGGATACCACAGCAGCAGGCCGAGCGTGGTCAGCAGCAGGATGCTGTCGGTGAAGGTTGAGACTTGGCCATCATGGAGATAGGCCGCGATCAGCGTGGGTGGAATCAGGGTGATGCTGAACAGAAGCAGAAACAGCCCGACGAGGCGGATGGCATGACGCGGTCGCATGTTGGGCCTCGAAATCTCCTGGCAGCGGTGGTGGGCAATGCCGGTGCCCGATTCGGCGGCATTAAATGTGAGATCGAAAGCGCTGTCAAATGCCCTCATCATCGAAGTTGGCGCGTAGGCCGTGCTGGGAGACTTAAACGCAGAGCCGCTTGCGCGCCAACGGTTTCAAAAAAGTCTCCCAGCACGGCCTCTCAAGCATCGTAAGTAATTTGGGAAAAACTAGGCGTTTTCTCGAATGTATCGCGATACCTGAAGTGGACGGACTCGATCACCCCTGTGAATAGATTGAAATACTGCGCTTCTATACTCGCTCAGTTGGCCGCGGCATGCGGTTCGCATCACGTTTATGGTAAGCTGCGCGCGCGCGAATGCCGGTGATTGCCGTGCGACTGTGAAGGACGAAAGCAGCATGAGAATGACGCGGCCAGCAATACTGGCCAGTATGATCCTAACGATGGCGGCCTGCGGCGAGGGCGAGGATCAGGCAAGGATCGAGGCGGCCAGGCCAGCGGGTACCAACGTTTCGGCGCAGATTGCGCTCACCGTGCGTACGCTGGAATGGGAAGATTTGGTGCCCAAGGAATTTCGTCCTGATGAGCTGCTCGCGCGTTATGAAACCGAGTATGATCTCAGCTCGCTCGACGATAATGATCCGCGCGCGCAGGAGCTGATGCGCAAACTGACGGAACTGTCGAAGCAGGCGCCTGCGGTTGCAGAGCTCGATGGCAAGACCGTACGGCTGCCCGGTTTCGTGGTGCCGCTCGAAGATGCAGGGCACGGGGTGGAGGAGTTTCTGCTCGTGCCGTACTATGGCGCCTGCGTTCAGTTGCCTCCTCCTCCTGTGAATCAAACGGTGCAGGTGCGCACCGCGGGGGCTGGAACCCACGGCTTATTCGATACCGTTTGGGTTACCGGGGTAGTTCATGTCGAACGTACCAAGAGCGCGCTTGCCGAAGCCGGTTACCGGATCGAGGCGACTGAAGTCGCTCCCTATGAGTAGGTAATACCGCGCGCGTCGCTTGAATAAAGGCGCGCGCTGCACGGTCAACGGCAACCTGTGCCGGTCCCCGCGCAACGTCAGGTTGTGAACCCCGTCAGGCCCGGAAGGGAGCAGCGGCAGCAATCGATGCGTGTGTGCGGTGTGGCGGGTATGGGTTGCCACCATTTCGCAAGTCTGTTGGCAATCTGTTGAGACGATGAGTTATCAGGTACTCGCCAGGAAATGGCGACCGCGGTCGTTTACTGAGATGGTTGGCCAGGAGCACGTGGTTCGCGCACTGGTCAATGCGCTCGATAACGAGCGCTTGCATCATGCCTACCTTTTTACTGGCACGCGCGGCGTCGGCAAGACTACCGTCGCGCGCATCTTTGCCAAAGCGCTCAACTGTGAGCGCGGCGTCAGCTCTACTCCTTGTGGTGAGTGCTCATCTTGCCGTGAACTCGATGAAGGTCGCTTCGTCGATCTCATCGAAGTCGATGCGGCCTCACGCACCAAAGTAGAAGACACGCGCGATCTGCTCGAATACGTGCAATACGCACCGACGCGCGGACGCTACAAGGTGTACCTCATCGACGAAGTACACATGCTCTCCAAGCACAGCTTCAACGCCTTGCTGAAGACGCTGGAAGAGCCGCCGCCGCATATCAAATTTTTGCTGGCGACGACCGATCCGCAGCGTCTGCCGGTCACCATTTTGTCGCGTTGTCTGCAGTTCAATCTGCGCCATCTCCCTGAAGATGTGATCGCGCGGCATTTGGCGCGCGTGCTCGAGCAAGAAGCGATTGAGGCAGAAGCACCAGCGCTGGCGCACATTGCAAGCGCCGCCGATGGTAGCGTGCGTGATGCGCTCAGTCTGCTCGATCAGGCCATCGCCTATGGCGGTGGCCGCGTCGCCGAGGCGGAGGTGAGCGCCATGCTCGGCACCATCGATCGCGCGCATGTCTATGATCTGCTTGATGCGCTCGCCGCGGGAGATGGCGCGGCCTTGCTGGATGGCGTGCGCCGCGCCGCTGAATACACGGTTGAATTCGATGCGCTGCTCGCTGAGCTGATCAGCGCTTTGCAGCGCATCGCGGTTGCCCAGCTCGTGCCACAAGCGGCAAAGACGCAAGAATCTGACGCTGCGCGTATCGCTGTGCTCGCATCAACGCTTGCGCGCGAGGACGTGCAGCTCTATTACCAGATCGCGCTCATCGGTAGGCGCGACTTGCCTTATAGCCCCGATGCGCGCACGGGTGTTGAGATGGTGCTGCTGCGCATGTTGGCGTTTCGCCCGCTGAATCCAGCGCTGCAGAATACGCCGCCGGGCGCACGGCCCGCAGGCGATTCAGCGCCGTCATCTCCTTCAACAACTGCGCGCAGCACTGCGGCTACAAAGAGCGCTGCGCCTGCGTCATCACCATCGGCACCAGCGCCAGTATCTTCGTCACCCGCACCGTCGCGCGCGGCGCCTGCGCAAGAGCGCCGCATGTCTCCGTCATCGCAGCATTCACTGGCGCAGCCCGCATCATCTGCATCTGCGCCCGTAGTGCCGTCGCCAGCGACATCAGCAACAGCGCCATCACCCGCGCCTGTTGCTGCGAATGAATGGGAAGCGCTGCTTGCCGGTATCGATGTGCAAGGTTTGGGGCGTGAGCTCGCTGTCAATTGCATACTGCTCGAACGCAATGAACGGCGTCTGCGTTTGCAGCTCGATCGTACGCACGCGCATTTGCACAGTCGCGCGACCGAAGAGCGTTTGCAGCATGCGGTGCGCGCGTATCTCGGCGCTGACATCATGCTTGAGGTCGTGGTGGGCGAGGTTGCCTTTGGTGCAACACCGGCGACGCGACGCGTTCAGCAGGATGAAGAGCGTCGTCAGAGCGCCATCGCCGCGCTCGAAGCCGACGATGAAGTGCAGGCGCTGAAAGATATGTTCGACGCCCGCATCATTGCGGAAACCGCGCATCCGATTGAATGAAGGTTGCCTTTAGAACGCCTAATAAAAAGCCTCCTATCGCTCATAAATAGCGATGACAATGCTTTCAAAAAAACATTTTGTTAGGTGCTATTAGCAACGATCGACAGCAGATAATCATCAGGCCAGAGTCATTGAGGAGAAAGTCATGAAAGGTGGTCTCGGAAATCTCATGAAGCAAGCGCAGAAGATGCAAGAGGATTTGCAGCGTGCGCAAGCAGAGATCGCTGTCATGGAAGTTACTGGTCAGGCCGGTGGCGGCATGGTCACGGTGGTGATGACCGGGCGTCACGATCTCAAGCGCGTCAGCATCGATGAAAGCTTGATGAAGGATGACAAAGAGATGCTCGAAGATTTGATCGCCGCCGCGGTGAACGATGCCGTGCGCCGCGTCGATAGCGAGACCAAGGAAAGGATGGCGAATATCACCAAGGGCATGCCGATTCCTCCGGGAATGAAACTACCGTTCTGATGGCTGGCGTGACCGACAGCTCGCTCATCGCGCGCCTGATCGAAACGCTGCGCTGTCTGCCCGGCGTTGGTCCGAAGTCCGCCCAGCGCATGGCCTTTCATCTGCTGGAGCGCAATCGCGAAGGTGCGCTTCGTTTGGCGCAGGCGCTGCGCGAAGCGGTGGAACGAGTAGGGCATTGTCAGCAGTGCCGCACGCTGAGCGAAGTGGCGCTCTGCGCGGTCTGCGCGAATGAGCGGCGCGACGCGCGTCAATTGTGTGTGGTGGAAAATCCTGCGGACGTGCAGGCGATCGAGCAGACTACTTCTTATCGCGGTCTTTATTTCGTGCTCATGGGCCATCTTTCTCCGCTCGATGGCATTGGTCCTGAAGATATTGGCCTTGATCGCCTCGCGCGCCGCTTTGCTGAAGGGCAAGTGCAGGAAGTCATCCTCGCCACCAACCCAACCGTTGAAGGCGAAGCCACCGCGCACTACATCGCCGATATGGCGCGTCAGCATCACATCCGCGCGAGTCGCATCGCTTATGGCGTGCCTTTCGGTGGTGAACTGGAGTATGTCGATGCCGGTACCTTGTCGCATGCGCTCGCCGGTCGGCGCGAGATCTAATCATGATGCAACGTGGTGATCGCTTTGCCAGCTTCATCGCCAGCACTACGTTTAGCGCGGCGTTGCTGTGCATGTCAGCTGCGAATGCAGCAACATGCAACGATCCCGGTATCGAAGCGGCAATTCCTGTGATTACGCTCAAGGAAATTGTCAGCGATGTCGAGGAACCGGTGGCGCTCACTCATGCACCTGGCGAGCCTGATCGTGTGTATGTGCTGGAGCAGGATGGGCGCATTCGTATCGTCGCTGATGACAAGCTGCTCGTGGAGCCTTTCCTTGATATTACGGCGCGTGTGAAAAATGGTGGTGAGCGTGGTTTGCTTGGGCTCGCGTTCCATCCTGATTACGCGCGTAGTGGCTATTTTTATGTGAACTATACCGCTGAGCGCCCGGATCGATCGGGAGATCAACTGGTGACGCGGATATCACGCTTTGCGCGCGGCGCAGATGGCAAAGCCGATGCCGCCAGCGAGCGCGTGTTGCTCGAGATCGAGCAACCCTTCAGTAATCACAACGGTGGGCAGATCGCTTTTGGCCCGGATGGCATGCTCTACATTGGCATGGGCGATGGCGGTTCGGCGGATGATCCGCTCGGCAATGGCCAGAATCTCGCCACACTGCTCGGCAAGATGCTGCGCATTGATGCTGGAATCAAAGCTGGCAGCGATGCGCGTGCCTATGACATTCCCGCAGACAACCCTTTCATTGCAACGCGCGGCGCGCGGCCGGAAATCTGGGCTTACGGTTTGCGCAATCCCTGGCGTTTTTCCTTCGACCGCGATACTGGTCTGCTCTATGTCGGTGATGTCGGCCAGAACCGTCAGGAGGAAATCGACGTCATCGCGCGCGGCGGCAATTATGGCTGGAATCTGATGGAAGGCGATCTCTGCCATCGCGCGACGCCTGCGCAGTGTGCACGCATGGAATTGTTGCGGCCGATTCTCACCTATGGTCGTTCCGATGGCGTTGCGGTCATCGGCGGCTATGTGTATCGCGGCGCGGCCATGCCAACGCTATGCGGTACCTATATTTATGGTGATTACGGCTCAGGCCGAGTGTGGGGCCTGCGCTATGCCGATGATCATGTGGGAACGCAGCGCGAGCTGCTGCACACCGATCACAGCATCAGCGCTTTCGGTGAGGATGCCATCGGCGAGCTCTATCTGCTCGATTACGGCGCAGGCAAGATTCTGCGCATCGTGGCGCCTTGAGCTTTAGTGAGTGTCTAAAAAAAACCGCATCGCCATTACGAGGGGCGCCAGTCCATGGCGATTAGCCCCGTGGCAATCCAGACAACTTACGTGGATTGTTTTGGCTTCGCCTCGCAATGACAGAGGCTTTTTCAGAGGTTCCTTAGCGTGAGGAGTCAGGGCGCGTGATTCTCGAAACCTTTACTTTCCCTGAGACCGTCGTCTACGCGCTGGTGAGCTGGTGCGTAATGCTATTGATGTTCTTCCTGGCGCGGCGCTACCGTCGCCTGCATGTTGCGGTGATGAGCTCCATCATCACGCTCGATTTTCTCTTTCCCTTCTATCTCTACTTGACGCGCGATTGGGGCCGTCGCCTGTTCGATGAAGGCGATATCCTTTCATTCATGCTGTGGACGCATTTATTGCTGGTGATCACCATGTATGTGCTGTATGTGGTGCAGATCCAAGCTGGCCGACGATTGCTGCGCGGTGAAGGCCAAGAGCGCTCTGGACTGCGCTCTGAACATCGTGGCCTCGGCATCGCCATCCTCGTCGCCCGCGGCCTGGTGGTTTTTACCGGCGCGTTGTTAGTCGAAAGCCACTATGAGGCGGCGCCGTCGTTTGGGTTGATGCTCGGAGCCTGTGGTCAGGCAGCGCCGGGTGTCTTTTTTGAAACGCGAAGCCGCTGCGCGCCCACGGTTTCAAAAAAGTCTTCCGGCACTGCCTCGAAGATCTGTTGATGATTCGGGAAAAACTTTTATCTTTTTCTCGATGTGGCGCGAAATCTCAGAGTGGGGTCCGGGAGGTTTTTTCAAGACCGTTGGCGCGCGCCGCTCCGTGTCCTGAAAAATCCTCCCGCACCCCGCTGATCACTAGCCTCTGGGGCGCAGAAGTTCAGGGGGTACTCCGATCAATCACCCGAGTGTCGCGACCTACGCCCATCACCGAGGACGATCGCTCGATAGCTTTCCAAGCGCTCGGGGCTGAGCTGTCCGGCGGTGGCGGCTTCGCTGAGGGCGCAGTCTGGTTCGCTCAGGTGGCGGCAGTCGCGATAGCGGCAGTTGCCGAGGTGGGGGCGGAATTCGCGAAAGGCGTGGGCAAGCGCTGAGGGCTCGACGGTGCCGAGATGAAATTCGCGCACGCCGGGGGAGTCGATGATGTCGCCGCCGCCTGGCAGGCGAAATAGCATTGCCACCGTGGTCGTGTGTTTCCCGCGTTCGAGGCGCGTCGAGAGTTCACCGATGCGGATGTCGCGGTCTGGCAGCAGAAGCTGAGTCAATGAAGATTTTCCCGCGCCGGATTCCCCGACCAGTACGCTGCGTTTGCCGGCGAGATGTGCGCGTAGTTCATCCATGCCAGTGCCCATTCCAGCGGCGCTGCGCGCGCTGGTGAGAATCACTTTGTAGCCGGCATCACGATAGGGCGTGAGTTTTTTTTGCGCGTGCGCTGTTGCTACTGGCGTGAGTAAATCGATCTTGTTGATGATCAGCAATGCATCGATGCTGAGCATTTCCGCTGCGGCAAGATAAGCATCGATGCGCGCGCGTTCGCTCGTGGTGAGCACGCCGCTATCCGGCTGCATCAAACCTACCACGGCGATCTGATCGAGATTGGCGCACACGGGTTTGGCGATGCCGCGTTGATCGGGGCGCGCCAGCATCGCGGTGCGCGGATGCACTGCGATCACAACGCCCGCGCCGTCTGCACTCGCTTGCCATTGCACATGATCACCGCACACGACGCTGCCGAGACTCTTGCGCGATGTGCCGGGAATGCTGCGTCCATCGACGGTTTCGATGACCAATCGATAGCCGTGATTGGCGATGATCAGCCCTTCGTGTACAGCGTTCATGCAGAGTCGCTTGCGATCGTGGCGCGCGATGGCGCGTGCGAGATGTGCAATGAAAAGTGGTGCGCCATGAAATCTGTCACGAGTGGCAGGGGTCTAGTATCATTGGGCGCAGCGTGCGCAAGACAACTGGCCAATCCACCGCACCGGCCGCGAGGACAGCAGGACGATGACGCAAGATCCCAATCATCTGATATGGATAGACCTCGAAATGACCGGGCTCGATACCGATCGGGATTATATCATCGAGATCGCAACGGTAGTGACCGACGCCGAGCTCAATGTGCTCGCCGAAGGGCCTTCGCTCGCGATTCATCAGTCCGATGAAGTGCTCGCCGCCATGGATGAATGGAACACGCGTCAGCATGGGCGTTCAGGGCTCACCGAACGTGTGCGCACGAGCACCATCAATGAGAGCGAAGCTGAGCGCGCAACGATCGCGTTTCTGCAAGAGCTCGTTCCCGCGAATCGTTCACCGATGTGTGGCAACAGCATCTGTCAGGATCGGCGCTTTCTCGCGCGCTGTATGCCGACGCTCGAACGCTATTTCCATTACCGCAATCTCGATGTGAGCACGCTCAAGGAGCTGGCGAAGCGCTGGGCGCCAAAGATCGTGAGCGGCTTCAGCAAGGAAACTAATCATCTGGCGCTTTCCGATGTGCATGACTCGATCAAGGAACTGCGTTACTACCGCGAGTTTTTTATCGCTAAGCAATGAAGTCAGCGCCTGGATAGACGCTTCAATTACCCCAATTGGGGAATCTCTGAAAAATCTCCGTCATTGCGAGGCGAAGCCGAAGCAATCCACTGGCCGCCTGGATTGCCACGGGACTAACGCCCCTCGCAATGACGAGGCTTAAAGTGACGAAGCTTAATAGGTTGGGCTGAACGCCAGTGAAGCCCAACATTTTCCCTGCATGATGCCATCAAGAAACACGAGCATGCTCACTTGGTGAGCACAGAACGTTGGGCTTCGCTGCGCTCAGCCCAACCTATGTCTCTGTTGTCTCACCACCATTTGGCCGGGGATTTTTCGTGTGGGACGCTATGGCAGCGTTCGCAGGTCCACAGCGAGAACGCGACCTTGTCGTGACAGCGACCGCAGAATTCGCCGCGTAGCACGCGCGTCATGCTGATCTTATTGGCGCCGTGTTGAGGAATGAAGATATCGGGGTGACAGTTGCTGCATGTCAGCCACTCGGTGTGCTGGAAGTGTGGAAAACGCACATGCGGCATTTGCGCAGTGTTGGTCAGCATGATGTCGAGCGGCATCGGACGCATGATCGCGGTTTCCCAAGGATCATTGTCCTTGTTCTTGCGCGGTGAGATGAGGCCCTGCTTCAGCGTTTCGACCCAGTTGACCTCGCCACGACGATCCCTGGGGAAGTCTTGCATGGCTCGCTTGGGGTCTTGCAGGCGGTTGATGGTTTCAACCTCGGGATCATGAATACCGTCTTCAGCGAGTGGGGTGAGCGGCGGCGCTTGTAGGTCGAACGCGCTCGCTGGCGTGCAGAAAAGCGCCAGCATGCAGAGTGCCGGTGTGGCTGCGGCGCGCATGGTCGCGCGATCAAACATGGTTCCCCCCTCCCACTTACTCAAAGCTTCGCCATCATACCAGAAGCTAGGCGCGATACCTGTTGAGCAAGCGCCCAGCGCACATGCTCGCGCACGATTTCTTCCGCATGATCGAGGCGCGCGCTGAGGGCGGCGATCAGGCGCGGATGTTCCTTTTCAGGCGCTTCGCGTAGCGCGTTTCCGAGCGCTACCGCAAGATTGCGCAGCCAGCCGATGTGGCCGGTGCGCCGGATCGCTGAGCCTTCGGTGCGATGCAGAAATTCCGTCTCGTCCCAGGCGAAGAGCGCGATCAGCTCGGGCGCATCGAGGCGGTGGCGCGGAGCGAAGTCACCCACGCTGGCGGTCTGGGCATGACGGTTCCACGGGCAAACCAACTGACAGTCATCACAGCCGAAGATGCGATTGCCGAGCGCAGGACGCAGCGCTTCTGGAATGCTGCCGCGCAGCTCAATCGTTAGATAGGAAATGCAGCGCCGCGCGTCGAGCTGATAAGGCGCGGTGATGGCGCCGGTGGGGCAGACATCGATGCAGGCGCGACAGCTGCCGCAATGATTTTTCGCGGCCGTGCTCACCGGCAAAGGCAGATCAGTGTAAATCTCGCCGAGAAAAAACCAAGAGCCGGTCTGGGTGGCGATCAGATTGGTGTGCTTGCCGATCCAGCCGAGACCGGCTTTCTCCGCCAGCGCTTTTTCCAGCACCGGCGCGCTGTCAGTGAATACGCGATAGCCGAAGGGTCCACTGCGCATGGCGATGCGTTCAGCGAGTGCGCGCAGGCGCGCGCGCATCACTTTGTGGTAATCACGGCCGAGCGCGTAGCGCGAAATATAGGCAAGCGTTGGATCTGCGAGCACCTGCGTGGGCGGGGTGCCCTCAGGCGGCAGATAATTCATGCGCGCCGAGATCACGCGCACCGTGCCGGGATGCAGCGCTTCGGGGCGAGCGCGTAGTTCGTGGTGGCGCGCCATGTAGTCCATTTCGCCATGATGCCCGGCGGCGATCCAGGCGCGCAGATGCGCGGTGTGCGCGCCGAGTTCGATGTCGGCGAAGCCAATGGCGTCAAAGCCGAGTTCGCGGCCCCAGCGCACGATTTCCTGCGCGAGTGCAGCACTATTGATTTCTGCTGATTGCGCGATTGGGTGTTGTGTCTCAGGCATAGTCGCTATGATAGCGCGTATGCAAAGCCTACCTCATCATCTCTATCGCGCCGCCGAGCTACGCGAACTCGATCGCCTCGCGACCGAAGAATACGGTATCCCGTCGCTTGATTTGATGGAGCGCGCGGGTAGCGCAGCGTTTAACGCATTGCGCGAGCGCTGGCCGCAGGCGCAGCGCATCGCTGTGCTGTGCGGTGTTGGCAATAACGGTGGTGATGGTTATGTGCTCGCGCGGCTAGCGCACGCGGCGGGTTTTGATGTGCGCGTGATTCAGCTTGGGGACGCGGCGAAGCTGCGAGGTGCGGCCGCGCAGGCGGCGCAAGCTTATGCTGCGCAGGGCGGCGAGGTTCAAACTCAAATCCAGAAACAGGTGTTTGATGACGGCGATGTCATCGTCGATGCGCTCTTTGGTATCGGGCTTGATCGCGAGATCACCGGCGCATGGCGCGCTGCTATCGAGACGATCAACACCAGTCCCGCGCACGTGCTCGCGATCGACCTACCCTCGGGCCTCCACGCTGACAGTGGTCGCGTGCTCGGCGCAGCGGTGCGCGCCGATCTCACGGTGACTTTCATCGGCTTGAAGCCGGGGCTTTACACGGGGGCGGGGCCGGATTGTGCCGGCATCATCGACTTCGCTGGTCTCGATCTACCGCAGGCGTTGTATTTTCGCGCTGAACCTGTCGCTGCACGTATCGCGCCTGAAGTCTATGAATTCCTGTTGCGGCCACGCCCGCGCAGCGCGCATAAAGGCGATTACGGTCATGTGCTGATCGTTGGCGGGGCCGAGGGCATGATGGGCGCGGCATTGCTCGCGGCGCAGGCGGCGGCGCGCGCAGGTGCGGGCCTCACTAGCGTCGCGACGTGGCCGGCGCATGCGCCGTTCATCACTGCGGCGCGTCCTGAGTTGATGGCGCGCGGCGTTGCGCGGGCTGCGGATCTTGATCCACTCCTTGCACGCGCGGCAGTTGTTGCTATTGGGCCTG
>JAITWN010000039.1 GCA_031285245.1 Chromatiales bacterium
GTCGCGTCGCCGAAGCGATGATCGCTCTTGGTGTGATTTAAAGCGTTGCAGCAGCGTTGGCCGCGCATTGCGCGGCCAACCTTTGCGCAGCAAAGTCGATGAACGCGCGCACCGCCGGAATCAAGCCGCGGCGCGACGCATACACCATGTAAAGCGCAGCGCTCGGTAAGCGCCACGCGGGCAGTACCCGCTCCAGCTTGCCTGTCGAGAGTTCAGCCGCACAGATTTCCTCTGGTAGGGCAGCGATACCGAGGCCTGCCATCACGCCTGCTTTCAATACCAGCCAATCGTCGGCATCGAGCACCGACTGAAACGGCACCACTGCAGTTTCCCCTTCGAGATTGCTCAAAGGCCAGGCATGAGCTTCATTGATCCGGCTCTTGGCGAGCCCTTTCATGCGCGCGAGTTCGCTAGTGCTTGTGGGGCGTCCCAGATTGTTGAGGCACTCGGGGGTTGCCACTAGTAGATGACGACTTTCGCCGAGAGGGCGGGCGACCAGCGTGCTGTTTTCCATCGGCAGCGCGCGAAAACGGATGGCGACATCGAAGCCTTCATCGATGAGATCGACAAAACGATCAGTTGCGGTGATCGACAACCGAACCTCGGGATAGCGCCGCATGAAATCGATCAGGATGGGCCTCAGTGACGTTTGCGCCATCAACGCGGGGCAAGTCACGCGCAGTCTGCCGCGTGGCTGCGCCTGAATGTGTTCGATCACTTCGGCTGCTGCTTCGGCTTCACCGACCATGGCGCGGCAGTGCTCGTAATAGCGCTCACCGACCGGCGTTAGCGTGAGTTTCCGCGTGCTGCGATGCAGCAAGCGTACGCCCAGGCGTTCTTCCAGCGCCGCGATGCGCCGGCTCACGCGCGATGTCGTCAGTCCAGCCGCTTGCCCCGCGGCGGTGAAACTCTTGTGTTCCACCACCAGGGTGTAGAGATAGAGATCGTTCAAGTCGATCCGACCCGATGAGAGGTCATGCTGAGCGTTATTGTTGCGCATGAAGCTAAGATCTTTTCGATTTCAGAGGGCTAGTCAATGACTGCCACAAAAAATAACATCAATGTTCATTGAGACACCAGCAGGCGCATCGATTGCTGCGACATCGGACAGCCATACCGGAGGTATAAATGAAAAAACTCGCATTCGTTCAGACTCAGGAAGTTGGCCATTGGGTAGGCGATGGCTTCCCCGTGCGCAGCATCTTTTCGTATCACGATCGCGTAGCGGATTTCTCGCCCTTCCTGCTGCTCGACTATGCTGCACCGATGCAGTTTGCGCCGAGCGCTTATCGTCGCGGTGTCGGTGAGCATCCGCATCGCGGCTTTGAGACGGTCACCATCGTTTATTCCGGCGAAGTCGAACATCGCGATTCCTTCGGTGGTGGTGGCATCATCAGCTCAGGCGATGTGCAGTGGATGACGGCGGCGCGCGGCCTCGTGCACGAGGAATTTCATGGCCCAGTGTTTGCGCGCGAGGGCGGCACCTTCGAAGTGATTCAGCTGTGGGTTAATCTGCCAGCGAAAGACAAGATGACTGATCCTGGTTATCAGCCGATCCTGTCAGTGCAGATTCCGCGCGTCGAACTCGCGAACGGTGCCGGCTATCTGCGCGTGATCGCAGGCGAATTCGGCGGCGCATTCGGCCCCGCACATACGTTCACGCCGATGAATATCTGGGACATGCGCTTGAACGTAGGCGCTACGCTTGATTTCGAAGTGCACGAAGGTTACACCACCGGCCATGCTTGTACTGCATGGCCGCATTCGTTTAGGCAGCGGAGAAGAAGTCGGTTCAGCGACGATCGCAATGCTGGAGCGTGAAGGCAAACAGGTGAAGTTCGAAGTGTTGGAGGATGCTGTGGCGCTCTTTCTGAACGGCGAGCCTATCGATGAACCTGTGGTGGGTTACGGCCCGTTCGTGATGAACACTCAAGCCGAAATTCGCCGTGCCGTCATCGATTATCAGAGTGGCACCATGGGACGCATCACGCACTCAGCGCGCGAAGTCACCGGCTAAGCCTAAGCACTGTATAAATTTTCTCTCCCGGGGGTATCAGTGTCTCTGCCGAGATTGCTGTTACCCCTTTTTATTTTTCTGAGCAAGGGAGAGATGGTGAAACCCTCCTCATGCCACATCCTGCGAACAATGGGTTAATAATGGTAAACCGGAGTTATATGGTGAGCATTGGGTTTTAGATGTCAGACACGACGTCCCCCCGCCTTTGAGTAGCACGCTGGTTTGGAGTCCAATCCCCCCCAACCCAAGGAGATTGGACGTGAAGAAGCGATTTACCGAAGAGCAGAGCGATGCGAATACAACGAGGAGCGACCGAAGAAGGCACTTGGCGGACTGACACCATCTGCCTATGCCAGGCAACTGGCCACCGACGCGGATAACATCAACCCCGGACTCTAAACCCCGATGCTACTGAAAGCGGGGGGACGTCGCATCGAAAGTGAATCAGTTCCCCGAGATGCTGAAGTCGTTGACCGAACATGGAAGTACGTCAACAAGTCCGGCGGCCCCGATAAACGATTCAAGGATAACAAGGAACTGCCCATCTGCCGATACGAAGAAGTTACTCTGTTGAGTCAGTCTGGACTACACGAGGTACCTCAACTCTCCCGTTGCGGTGCCGGAAGCGGTTTCGCTGAAGCCATTTCTTTGTTGGGCAAGAGTATGCCCAAAGAAGGTGTCCGTCCTGCACAGGCAGCATAACATTGCATTCAACCCGGACGTGCCTACGGCACGCCGGTTAATTTAGGCGTTAGGGCGCAATACCAACCACCAGGGGGAGCCATGCTAAAAATTCCAAAGAAAGTCGCGGATCGTTGGCCCGCCGCAGTTAAATCGCTTGTGGCCGTCGCCACTTCACATAAAACAAGAGACGTCTCAGAAGCGGACACGGTCACGCTTGTCAAAGACATGCTCTCCGGGATTTTTGGCTTCGACAAATACAACGAACTGACAAGCGAACAACAGATTCGCGGCACGTTCTGTGACCTCGCCGTAAAAATCGAGGGCAAGATTCGCGTGCTTATTGAGGTAAAAGCCGCCGCTTTGGCCTTAAACGACAACCATCTTCGCCAAGCAATCAACTACGGGGCGCATGAAGGCATTGAATGGATTGTTCTCACCAATGCGCTTGAGTGGCGCTTGTACAAGATCAAATTCGGTCAGCCCGTTGACTATGAGCAGGTGTCAACATTCTCCCTGCCCGACATCAACCTAAAAAGCGAAGAAGATCAAAGAAAGTTGTTCCTGCTGTGCCGGGAAGGCATTACCTCGGACGCAATGGGCATCTATCACCAGCACATTTCCGTGCTCAACAAATTCACTGTCGCCCAAGTGATCCTCAGCGAGCCGGTCGTTAGCACCATTCGCCGGGAAATGCGTCGCCACTTCCCAGACGTGAAGATCGAGCCGGAAAGCATTGTTGACCTACTCAACAATGAGATCCTCAAGCGTGAGGTTCTTGACGGTGAAAAGGTCAAAGATGCTCAGCAAAGAATTCGTAAAGCAGCCAATCGCAATGCAAAGGCCTCGCAAAAGAAAGACAAGCCCGTAATCCAACCAACAGAGCCAGTTCCCGGCTAAGTTGCGCGCTAACAATTCATTCAAGCCGAAGCCGCTTCGCGGCTCGGCTTAATTCAGGCGTTAGGTGTAAATACATTCCGCTTATGTTTGCGCCTTTACCGCTTTCAGTTTCTTGCGCTGCATTTGCCGGTTTTTCGTTTGCGCCGCGTTTATGCTCTTGTGCTGCATCCGGCCGGTTTTTGGCTTTGCGGCTGCATCCCGCGCTTCGCGCGAAGGCGCAGTTTCAAAAGTTCCGTGCTCAGTGGGCATCGCGGTTCATTGGGGTGGCGCGCTCATCATCTACCATCGCGCCTAACACGGCGGTCAAGCGGACGCCTTACCTTGGGCGTTAGGCAGTATTCATTGCTACAGGAGAAATCGTATGTATGGGTTAATTGGAAAAATGAAAGCCGTGACAGGTCAGCGAGATACACTTATCTCCATCCTCATCAACGGCGTATCCGGTATGCCTGGCTGTTTAAGTTATGTGGTTGCGCAAGACCCATCGGACGCAGACGCAATTTGGATTACTGAGGTCTGGGACAATCAGGCCAGTCACAAAGCATCCTTGTCGTTGCCCTCCGTCAAGGACGCCATCTCACAAGGTAGGCCACTCATTGCTGCATTTGAGCGACACATAGAAACTGTCCCAGTGGGCGGTCATGGTATCCAAGTAGTAGCCTAACATTGCATTCAACCCGGACGGCTTCGCCGCCGGTTAATTTTGGCGTTAGGCATTCAGAACAGCTCAACTTATGGAAGCAAAAACATCACTCAGTGAGTTGAACGGTGTCGGCCCAAAATCTAGGGCTATGCTTGCTCGTGCTGGCATCACGACGATTGAGCAACTACGGAAACTTGGTTCCATAGAGGCTTATGTCAGAACCAAAAAAGTAAACGCGACGGCAAGTCTCAATTTGTTGTGGGGGCTTGAATCTTTAATTACCGGTGAGCATTGGCGCGACGTGGCAAAAAACCATCGAACCAGTTTACTTCTGGCATTGGAAGATCGAGAGAAAAATGTTTAGCCCTGCTATCAAAATGCGCCGCGTTTCTTGTGCATTGCAGTGGCGCGCTCGGTTTACCATTGCGCCTAACATTGCGGTCAAGCGGACGCCTTACGGCGCCGCTTACCTTGGGCGTTAGGCTGCTCATTCGCAGTTTCGTTTTGCGTCATGTTTATTTCGCCCGTTTTCGCCGTTGCAACCGTTCTGGCGCTGTTCGGGTTCAAGCGTTTGTGCGGAGCGTCGCCTGCAAGCGTTTTGGCGTATGCTCTCCGTCAGCAAGGTTTTCCCCGGCAGTTGGGCCTGTGCTCTAATTACCGTTTTGGGCTGGGCGCTTCTCATAAGCACCTAACATTTCATTCAACCCGGACGCGCTAACGCGCGCCGGTTAATTCAGGCGTTAGGCTTCAAAAACCATGACACTGACCATTGAGC
>JAITWN010000066.1 GCA_031285245.1 Chromatiales bacterium
GGCGAGCGATCGCGAGATCGATGATGTCTTTGCGCGTCTCGACGAACGCTGGGGTAATCTCGACATCATCGTGCATTCGGTGGCTTTTGCACCCCGTGAAGAACTTGATGGCGGCTATGTCGATACCGTCACCCGTGAAGGTTTTCGCACTGCGCACGAAATCAGCTCGTACAGCTTCGCAGCGCTTGCCAAAGCCGGCCGCGGACTGATGGCCGGCCGTAACGGCTCCCTGCTGACGCTGAGCTATCTCGGTGCGGTACGCGCCATCCCTAACTACAACGTCATGGGTTTGGCCAAAGCGAGTCTTGAAGCTAACGTGCGCTATCTCGCCCACGATCTCGGCCCCACCGGCACGCGCGTCAATGCGATCTCCGCCGGTCCGATCAAGACGCTGGCCGCGGCGGGCATCAGCAATTTCCGCAACTTCCTTGATTACGCCGAGCGCAACTCGCCGCTACGCAGGAACGTCACCATCGAAGAAGTCGGCAACGCCGCAGCATTCATGTGCTCAGACCTCGCCAGCGGTATCACGGGCGAGATCCTCTACGTAGATTCTGGCTACAACATTCAGGGCATGGGCGTCATCTGACGCGCATGCCCTGAATGCACTTTTCTCTCCCTTCCCAAAACCCGTCGCCCAATCCGCAAGCAGATGCACGTCGTCCTGACCAGCAAGCCGCTGGCCATGACAGCGAGAAAGTCTTCGCAGAAGAAAGTGGGATGATGCGGAATTTACGCAGATAAGGTCGCGCCGACCAAGCTGATCGGCGCAACACTAACACTTGGAATCATTGGCCGTAGCAAACCGCAAGCGATGGCTGCGGTTACAGCCGGTCCTCGAAGACTTTGACCTTAGTGCGTTCCTTGAGCGATTCGAGGAGATCACGCACCGCGAGTTGACCGAGGAAATTGGTGACGGCACCTTCGTGCGCACTACGCTCAGCCGCGGTTACCGATTCAGGATTACCGTCGATCACTTCATACAAAGTAACGACCGCAAAATCTCCTGAATCCAATTCCACACCTTTGTACGTTGCAGTATCTGCAGCAGGTCTTGGCATGGAGAAAACAGCGCTGCTCACTTGCGGATTGACGTTCTGATCGTCACGACGAACGGTGGCCTCCGCATGCCACTGCCCATGGAATTCATGTGCGAGCTCTTCCATCTTACCGCCAGCAGCACCGCGCTCCATGATGAGCTCGCCATCATGACGCGCAAGGGCCGCCGCGTCATCACGAATCAAGCTGCGCTTGATGCCTTCACGGACCTCAGCAAGCGGCAGCCAAGTCGCCGGCTGGCGGTCAGCAACTCGCACCACCACCACCCGATTCTTACCCAAATCGACCAGCGAACTGTTATGGCCGGATTCCAGCACATCTGTAGAAAAAGCAGCATCACGAAATGCGGACTCGGCAGCAATCCCCTCGCCCCGGTCAGCGCTGAACGCATCTACTCGCTGAATCGGCAAACCCAGCTCTTCGGCAGCGACATTCAATGTATCGGAGTGCTGGAAAGTAAGGTCCGCAAGGCGCTCGCTGATCTCGAAGAAGCGCTCTTCAGCCTTTGCATTGCGATAGTCGGTCTCAAGCTTTGCCGCCAGCGACGCGAAAGAAGGTACAGAGCCTGGGTGCACTTCATCGAGGCGGATGATGTGGAAACCAAAGGACGAGCGCACCGGTCCACGCAGCTCACCCGGCGTCATCGAAAACACCGCATCTGCGAATGAACCCACCATGGCATCTCGTGTGAAGAAACCAAGATCACCGCCCGAAGACGCTGAGCCACTGTCATCGGAGTTGGTGCGTGCAACCGCTTCGAATGATTTTCCGCTACGAATTTCAGCCAGCAGCGCCTCAGCACGCTGACGCGCGGCGGTCACCTTGGCCTCATCGGCATTTTCATCAACAGCGATCAGGATGTGATGCGCGTGACGTTCTTCACCGACCGCAAAGCTCGACTTCTGCTCTTCATACAAACGATGCAGCGTGTCCTGATCGACGGCGACCGCCGCGGCAATCGCCGGCATCGACAGCTCAATATACTGTGCAGACACTCGCTCCGGCACGGCAAAGCGCTCGCGATTCTCGTCGTAATACTTGGCGATGCGCTCATCATCGATATGAACGCGATCTTTGTAATCGCTCGCCGGCAAGACCAAATAAGAAAAACGTCGGCGCTGCTCAGTGATGCGCAGCAGCGTATCGAGATCGTGAGGCGTAACGAAAGCCGTCTCGGCAAAACCACTGATGAGCTGCTCCACCACCATGTCAGAGCGCATGCCGTCTTCGAACTGACTGACAGTCAGGCCGGCAGATGCCAGCACACGCGCATAGAGGTCGGGATCGAAACGCCCATCGGGCTGCTGGAACTCTCGCATGGAGTGGATGCGCTGACCGATACGAGCATCAGGAATGCGAAAACCCGCATCCTGTGCGCTACGCGTCACGACCGCAGTATTGACCATGCGATCGATAACTTCGCGCTTAAGGCCGGCATCAGCAGCTGCGCCGTTGGTCATCTGACGACGCATAGCTAGTTCGCGCTGGAACTGGTTCTGGAATTCGTTCTGGGAGATTTTGCGATCGCCTACTCTGGCAACGATCACTTCACCACCCTCATTGAAATATTGGTTCACGCCCCAGAGCGCAAACGGAACGATGATAATGATGATGATGATCCAAGCGACTACGCCCTTGGCGTTATCACGGATGAACTTGAGCATGCTGGTTGTTCTTCTCGGATGGCACCGCGAGGATGGAAGTCTGGCGATCGCGCGTTCTGGCCGGCGGTGTGTGGCCAGCTGTTCGAGTGCAAACGCACCCGGCTCACCAGCATGGAACGCGCACCCTCCCGAAACTACATGCACTGCATATGGCGGAGTGGACGGGACTCGAACCCGCGACCCCCGGCGTGACAGGCCGGTATTCTAACCAGCTGAACTACCACTCCTGGTTTACTGCTTGGTGGGTGCTGAGGGGATCGAACCCCCGACATTCGCCTTGTAAGGGCGACGCTCTACCAGCTGAGCTAAGCACCCGAGAAGCGCGCCATCATAGGGCATTCCCGCGTGCTTGGCTAGCGACGCTTTTATACCAACGGCCTCAATACGATGTCAACCGAAAACGGACGGTGCAAACAATGAGTGACGCCAAGCACAGCGTCACTCATTGCCTGATGCTATCAATGCGGCCTGACGTGACCACCTTTGCGGGATTTCGATACTTTCTTGCGCGGCACGATTTCACCACCACCGTCAGCTTCTTTTTCCAAGCGCGGCTGCGGCAGATGCTGCAATGCTAACTCCAGTACCTGATCAACCCATTTCACTGGACGGATATCGAGATCCTGCTGAATGTTCTTCGGGATCTCAACGAGATCACGCCGATTGTCCTCCGGGATCAAAACCGTCTTGATGCCAGCGCGGTGCGCAGCCAGAAGTTTTTCCTTCAGACCACCGATGGGCAGCACTTCACCACGCAGCGTAATCTCGCCGGTCATGGCAACTGTCGAACGCACCGCGATACCAGTTAGCGCTGACACCAACGCCGTGCACATACCAATGCCCGCACTCGGACCGTCCTTCGGAATAGCACCTTCCGGCACGTGAATGTGCACGTCCTGCTTCTGATAGAAATCCGGATCAAGCCCCAGCATAGCCGCGCGGCTACGCACCACCGTCATCGCTGCCTGCACGGATTCCTGCATGACCTGGCCAAGCTGGCCGGTGATAGTGAGCTTGCCTTTGCCCGCCATCACTGCCGACTCGATGGTGAGCAACTCGCCACCGACTTCTGTCCACGCCAAGCCGGTAACCTGACCGACGTTGTCCTGCGACTCGGCGACGCCGAAGCGGAAGCGCTTGACGCCCAGATACTTCTCCAGCGTGCGCGAAGTAACCGTGATCGTCTTTTCACTTGGTTTGAGCTGCACCTGCTTTACGACCTTGCGGCAGATCTTGGAAATCTCGCGTTCGAGATTACGCACACCCGCTTCACGCGTGTAGTAGCGGATGATGTCGCGCAGCACGCTTTCGCCAATTACGATTTCGCTTTCGCTGAGACCATTGGCGCTGATCTGTTTGGGCACCAGATAACGCCGAGCGATGTTGACCTTTTCATCCTCGGTATAACCCGACAGACGAATGACCTCCATGCGATCAAGCAGCGGCGCCGGAATATTCATGCTGTTGGCCGTGCACACAAACATCACGTCTGAAAGATCGTAATCGACCTCGATGTAGTGATCGTTGAAAGCATTATTCTGCTCAGGATCGAGCACTTCGAGCAAAGCCGCCGCTGGATCGCCGCGAAAATCCATCGCCATCTTGTCGATTTCATCGAGCAGGAACAGCGGGTTTTTGGTGCCGACCTTCGATAGATTCTGAATGATCTTGCCCGGCATTGAACCAATGTAGGTGCGGCGATGGCCACGAATCTCGGCTTCATCGCGTACGCCACCGAGCGACATGCGCACAAACTTGCGATTGGTTGCGCGCGCGATCGAACGTCCGAGCGAAGTCTTACCCACGCCGGGCGGCCCCACCAAGCACAGGATAGGACCTTTGAGTTTCTCGACACGCTGCTGCACGGCGAGATACTCAAGGATGCGTTCCTTGACCTTCTCAAGGCCGTGATGATCCTCTTCCAGCACCTCTTCGGCCTGGCGCAGATCATGGCTGATCTTGCTGCGTTTCTTCCACGGAATGCCGACCAGCCAATCGATGTAATTACGCACGACGGTGGCTTCCGCTGACATCGGCGACATCATCTTGAGCTTGTTGAGCTCGCTGGTAGCCTTCTTCTTGGCATCCTTCGGCATACCGGAGCTTTCGATCTTGCGCGCCAGCTCCTCCACTTCATTTGGCACATCCTCAAGCTCACCGAGCTCCTTCTGGATGGCTTTCATCTGCTCGTTGAGATAGTACTCACGCTGGCTCTTTTCCATCTGGCGCTTGACGCGGCCGCGCACACGCTTCTCCACCTGAAGCAGATCAAGCTCAGACTCCATGATGCCCATGAGCTTTTCCAAGCGGTCACGCACATCCAGCGCTTCGAGCAAAGACTGACGCTCATCGACTTTAAGCGCCATATGCGCCGCGATCGTGTCAGCGAGCCGACCAACATCATCAATGCTGGCAAGGGAAGACAGCACCTCAGGCGGAATCTTGCTGTTGAGCTTGACGTATTGATCGAATTGATTGAGCACCGAGCGACCGAGCACTTCAGCCTCGCGCTCACTCACCACTTCGGAAGCAAGCGACTCAACCTCGGCCAGGAACTGAGAATCGGTTTGTGTATACCCGCGCACACGAGCACGCTCCAAGCCTTCAACTAGCACCTTAACCGTACCATCAGGAAGTTTCAGCAACTGCAGGATGGTTGCGAGAGTTCCGATTTCGTAAATATCGCGGACATCGGGATCATCCATCGCCGCGCTCTTCTGCGCAGCAAGCATGATCCGCTTATCACCTTCCATGGCGCGGTCGAGAGCACGAATAGATTTTTCGCGGCCGACGAAAAGTGGAATCACCATATGTGGATACACCACCACATCCCGCAGGGGCAAAACCGGTATGCTCTGCGCCGCTGAGCGGGCGATCTCAGCCGGCTGATCTTGATCTGACATCAGATTCCCTCATGGTGAACGTGACCCGCCCGTGGAACCAGGACGGCATGTCGCAGAAATAAGGGCAGCGCTCACGGAATTCAATCAACGCTGATAAAAGGCGTTTGCCGCGACCGCGCAACCGCAAGGGCTGCGCGGTCGCCGCTTACTTCAGCGTGCTGCCTGATCGCTACTCTCGTAGATCAGGATAGGCGCCGATTCGCCATTGATGACGCTCTCGTCGATGACCACCTTGCTGACGTTCTCCAGTGACGGCAGATCGTACATGGTGTCGAGCAGCGTGTGCTCAAGGATGGAACGCAGGCCGCGTGCGCCAGTCTTGCGTTCCATTGCCTTGCGGGCAATGGCAGTCAGCGCATCGGGACGGAACTCAAGCTCGCAATTCTCCATTTCGAAGAGGCGAGCAAACTGCTTGGTAATCGCATTCTTCGGTTCGGTCAAAATGCGCACCAGCGAAGCCACATCGAGCTCATCAAGGATCGCCATCACTGGTAAACGACCAACGAACTCCGGAATGAGACCAAACTTGATCAAATCCTCCGGCTCGACCGTATGCAGCCATTCGCCAACGCCCTTGGTGTCGACCTTGC